>CAZNLX010000130.1:0-5522 GCA_964573925.1 uncultured Intrasporangiaceae bacterium | reverse complement strand
CCTTGACGCCGCCACAGGCGGCGCACGGGGTCGGCGCCGAACTGGGGCTCGGCGGAGGCACAACCGTGTGTTTCCGGGCCAGAGGCTATCGCTCCCGCCGGTTACGGGTCGACCGGACCTGCGGCCAGCGGAAAAGTGGTGCGGATCACCGGTCGGTCAAACCGCTTTCATGTCCCGTATGCCGGGCCTAGGCCAGGTTGGGGTCGTCCGTGAGGTCGTCCAGCGACGGGTGCATTTCCAGGACCCGGTCGAGGCCGGTGATGGTGAAAACCTTGAGGACCCGGTCGGTCGCCCCGACGACCCGCATCCGCCCACCCTTGGCCCGGATCAGCTTGAGGCGTCCGACGAGCACCCCCAGGCCGGTGGAGTCGAGGAAGGTGGTCCCGGTGAGGTCAACGACAAGGTCCCGGCACCCGGCGTGGATCGGCTCGTCGAGCCTGCGGCGCAGGACCGGCGCCGTGTAAACGTCGATCTCACCCCCGACGTGCACAGTGGTGCGCTCCCCCTGCACCGTGATGGTCAGCGCGAACTCCACGTTCACCCTTCCGCAGATGCCTATGTCTGTGAACGGTACCTCGGGACCATACGGTTGGCACAATGACCGATCCGCTCACAGTGCCTGCTCCTGGACGCGATCCGGGTCACGTGCTCGCGCGCCTGGCCAGCGGTGAGCGGGCCGGACGACTGCGGCATACTCACCGGATCGAGGCCCGAGCGGGAGCCGTCGGGGAGCTACCCGAGTGGGTCGAGCCCAGCCTCGCGGCCGCGCTGCTGTCGGCCGGCCTCGGCCAGCCGTGGACCCACCAGCTGGAAACCGCCGAGGCCGCGCACGCCGGCGAGCACGTCGTCGTCGCCACCCGCACGGCATCCGGGAAGTCGCTGGGCTACCTGCTGCCGGTCGTTTCCGACGTCCTGACCGGGGCCGACGCGCCGACCGGCCGGGGAGCGACCGCGCTCTACCTCGCCCCGACCAAGGCACTGGCACACGATCAGCTCGACCGGCTCGAGCGGCTCGCCCTGCCGCGGCTGCGGGTCGCGGCCTACGACGGGGACACCCCGCCGGAGGAGCGGCGCTGGATCCGGGACCACGCGGCATACGTGCTGACCAATCCCGACCTGGTGCACCACTCGCTGCTGCCGGGACACCAGCGGTGGGCCCCATTCCTGCGCGCGCTGCGCTACGTCGTCATCGACGAGTGTCACATCTATCGGGGGGTGTTCGGTTCGCACCTGGCCCTGATCCTGCGCCGGCTGCGGCGGGTGGCCGCGCGCTATCGGGCGACGCCCACCTTCGTGCTCGCGTCGGCCACGGTCGCCGATCCCGGCGGGCACGCCGCCCGGCTGATCGGTATGCCGGTGCGTGCGGTCACCGCGGACGGCTCGCCGCGGGCGGCGGTGACGATCGGGCTGTGGGAGCCGCAGTTGCGGCCGGTGGCCGATGCCGAGGCCGGGGTGAGCGTGCGGCGGCGCTCGGCCGTCGCCGAAACGGCGGACCTGCTGGCCGACCTGGTCGACGACGGGGTCCAGACGGTCGCCTTCGCCCGCTCTCGGGTAGGCGCCGAAGTCGTCGCTCGCAGTGCCGCACAGCGGTCTCGCGAGCGGGGCGGGGTGGCGGCCCGCCTCGACGACCCACCGCCGGAGGCTCCCGAACAGGTCGGCACCACGGGTGGCGGGTTCGCAGGCGGCGGGTTCGCAGGCGGCGGGTTCGCAGGCGGCGGGTTCGCGGCATACCGGGGCGGTTATCTGCCCGAGGAACGCCGGACGCTGGAGGCCGAGGTGCGTTCCGGACGACTCCGTGGGCTCGCGGCAACCACCGCCTTGGAACTCGGGGTCGACGTGACCGGGCTCGACGCGGTGCTCCTGGCCGGATGGCCGGGAACGGTGTCGTCGTTCTGGCAGCAGGTGGGCCGGGCCGGACGCGCGGGTCAGGAATCGTTGGCCGTCCTGGTGGCCGCGGACGATCCGTTGGACGGCTTCCTGGTGCGCCACCCCGAAGCGATCTTCGAGCGGCCGGTCGAGGCGGCGGTAGTCGATCCGGGCAACCCGCATGTCCTGACACCGCACCTGGTCTGCGCCGCGGCCGAGTTGCCGCTCACCGAGGCCGACCTGCGCCCGGATCGCTTCGGCCCGGCCGCCGGGCCGCTGATGAACCGACTGGTGTCCGACGGGGTGCTGCGGCGCCGACCGTCCGGGGTCTACTGGGCCCACGACGAGCCGCCGGCAGCCTCGGTATCGCTGCGCGGCGTCGGGCGTCACGTCCGGGTCGTCGAACGCTCGACCGGGCGGGTCGTCGGGCTCGTCGACGAAGCACGCGCCGACGCCACCGTGCACCCCGGAGCCGTCCACATACACCAAGGACGGTCCTTCGTCGTCACCTCCCTCGACCTGGCCGAGGGCACCGCGCTCGTCACGGCCGGCGATCCCGGCTGGAGCACCCAGGCCCGGTCGGTGAGCGAATTCGGACTGGGCGCGATCCGGGCCGGACGCCGGGCAACCGGTGGGTTCACGGCGGCCTTCGCCGAGGTGGTCGTGCGCCAACGCGTCGTCTCCTTCCTGCGCCGGTTGCCCGACGGCGAGGTCATTGGCGAGCACCCGCTCGATCTTCCTGAGCGCACGCTGCGAACGACCGGGGTGTGGTGGGCCCTGCCCGAGGAAGCCCTCGCTTCCGTCGGAGTGCCGGCGGACGGCATACCGGGTGCCCTGCACGCCGCCGAGCATGCGGCGATCGGCATGCTGCCGCTGGTGGCCACCGCCGACCGCTGGGACGTGGGTGGCGTGTCCACCGCCTGCCACCCGGACACGGGGTTGCCAACGGTGCTCGTCTACGACGGCTTCCCCGGTGGCGCCGGTTTCGCCGAACGGGGGTATGCCGCCCTGCACCCCTGGCTCACGGCCACCCGGGACGTCATCGCTGGGTGCGCGTGTGCCAGCGGATGCCCCTCGTGCGTTCAATCACCCAAGTGCGGCAACGGCAACGAGCCTCTGGACAAGGCAGGCGCCCACCGCGTCCTGGAGCTCCTCGTCGGGTTGCTCGGGTCGGCAGGCCACTGACTGGGGGCCGGGATCGGACGCCTTGCCGCGCGGAGAAGAACCGTCCAGCGCACCCCGGGGACGCCCGGAGTCGGTAGTCTCGCTGCCGGAGCTGCCGTGGGGAGGGGCTCGACGAGACCGGGCGGGGAACCCAGGAGGACTTCGTGGTCGCATTCGGATTGATCCTGTTGCTCATCGGTGTGGGGGCCGGTGGGTGGCTCGCCTGGCTGTCACTGCAGAGCGAGACCGGGGTGACGCTCGGGGCGACCGGGCTGCAGCTCACGGTCCTGCCCATCACCTTGTTCATCGCCGGGGCGGCCTCGATGCTGCTGCTCTGGATGGGCCTGCGCTTGATGGCGTTGGGCACCAAGCGCAAGGTCGCTGCTCGTCGTCAGTTGAAGGAGCTGCGGTCAGCCTCGACGCCTCCGCCGCCCTCCGGGACATCGAATCTGACCTCCTGATCACCCCCTCGGGCGCGGCTTTCGGACCGATCGGCCAGGCGGGGGTCCCCGGGCCGAGGGTCGCCGGGCCAGTCAGGCGGTCAGCCGATCAGCCGGAGCGACAACTCGCCCAGGCGGTCGCCCTGTCAACCGGGTCCGGCCCGCGCCGAGGACCGGGCGGTGTGCGCCCACGGCCCCCCGGACACGGCGGTCACCGAGATGAAGGCCGTGCCGTCCGAGTTGGCAGCACAGCCCACCAACGTGGCCGCATTCGCCGCCGCAAACCGCGCCGCACGGGCGCAGGCCTCTCCCGCTGACCCACCACGGACCAGCACTCCGGCTGCAGCAAGCGCGGCCAAGTCCGCCGCGGAACGTGCGGTGTGTGCCGTCGCAACCGCCCGCGTCACCTCGAGCACCCCGACTCCCGTGCAGGCCAGCGCCGCCACCAGCCCGACCGCCAGCACGCTACCGCTGCCCTGTTCACGTGACCTGACGGTCGCTGACGCCGGCCTCGACCGCTGCACTCGGCTGTTCACGGCTGAGGAGTTCACGGCTTCCTCCCGCTCGACCCGGATTGGACCTGGCGGTCGCTCACGGCGCACCTTCGCGAGGCGCCACCGCGCTGGCCCGGATGACCCAGGAGAAGCCCAGGATCGGGAAGGACCGCGGCACGGAGACGGTCGCCCTGGCCAGCTCGCCGGACACCCCGACACTCACCGAGGCACCCGGTGGCCCGGCCCCGCGGGCCAAGCCCTGTGCGACGCCCACGGCATCACCGCGTGCCAACGAACGGGCCGCCGCGCGAGCCGCATCGACACACCGCACCTGGTCGACGCCCGCAGCGATCGCGGCGAGCGACACCACGAGCACCAGCACGACGGCGGGGATGGCCAGGGCGAGCTCCGCCGTGGCCATCCCCGCCTCACGACGTTGCCGGCCCCAGCCCAGCGGTCGACCCCAGCCCAGCGGTCGGCCCCAGCACGGCGGTCGGCCCAATCGGTGTCGAGCCGGTGGTCGACTCAACCGCACCGACCTCACCCCGTGCTGAGCGCGGACTGGATGATCCGGGCCAGGGCACCGCGCACCGCGTCGGACTTGACCACCGCGATGAGTGAGGCGGCAAACGCCACCGCGGCCAGGGTTCCCACGGCATACTCGGCCGTCGTCATCCCCGATTCCCAGCCGGCGCGGGCCCGCCGACGCCACCGCAACACCTTGTTCCTCAACGTCTTTCGCATGACCATCACCTTTCCTTGGCCGACCTGACCCTCCGATCCTCGACCGCGCACCCCGGGTCGTCACCCGCCCGGACGGTTGCTGTGGACGGTGGGACGACGGACCAAGGGGATGTGGATCACCGCGACCCGATTCCAGGGACATATACCCCTAGGGGTATGATCGCGACCGGCGTTGCGGGCATCGTGGGGCCGCATGGAGGATCGGGAGTCACTGTGAGAACTGTTGTCGTCGTCGGTGGAGTCGCCGGAGGGATGAGCGCGGCCGCCCGGCTGCGGCGGCTGGACGCCGAGGCGCGGATCGTCGTCGTCGAGCAGGGCTCAGAAGTCTCCTTCGCCAACTGCGGACTCCCCTACTTCCTCAGCGGCGAGATCGCCCGGCGCGGAGACCTGCTGCTGCGCACGCCCGAATCACTCGCCGCCACCCTGGGACTCGAGGTCCGGGTCAACACCCTGGCCACCGACATCGACCGCGCCGCCCGCATGCTCACCCTGCGCGGTCCGAACGGAGCGACCGAGGTCCTCCGCTACGACGCCCTCGTCCTGGCCCCCGGCGCGTATGCCGTCCGCCCACCGATCCCGGGCATCGATCACCCGCGGGTCCGGACCTTGCGAACGGTCCCGGACGCGGACACGATCCGCGGCTGGGTCCAGGAAGGCGCCGCGAGCGCCGTCGTTCTCGGTGCCGGCTTCATCGGGCTGGAAGCGGCCGAGGCGCTCACTCACGCGGGCCTTCGCGTGAGTGTTGTCGAAGCCGCGCCACAGGTGCTGCCGGTCGTCGACCCGGAGATCGCGGCATACGTCGCCGAGGAACTCG
>CAZNLX010000129.1:0-5537 GCA_964573925.1 uncultured Intrasporangiaceae bacterium | reverse complement strand
CCCACATCCAGGAGATGGGCCGGGACCTGCCCGAATACCCCACCCTCTTCGCGAAGTTCGCCGACTGCCTCATCGGTGCCACCGACGACATCGTCCGCCCGGCCGAGACCGAGGAGTTCGACTGGGAGGTCGAGCTCGCCGTCGTCATCGGCGCCACGGTGCGCCGGGCCACCGTCGAGCAGGCCGAGGCGGCGATCGCCGGCTTCACCGTCCTCAACGACATCACCTGCCGCGATTGGCAGTTCCGCACCCGCGAGTGGCTGCAGGGCAAGAACTGGGACTCCACGACACCGGTCGGCCCCCACCTCGTCACACCCGACGAACTGCCCGGAGGCGTTCGCCCGGCGCTGGCCGTGCGGTGCGAGATCGACGGTGAGGTCGTCCAGAACGACAACACGGCCGACCTGCTCTTCGACCCGGTCGCGCTCGTCCAGTACGTCTCCACGATGGTCCGGCTCAACCCCGGCGACCTCATCGCCACCGGAACGCCCGGCGGAGTCGGCCACGCCCGCAAGCCCCCGCGCTACCTCTGCGGGGGTGAACTCGTCGTCACCGAGATCGAGGGCCTGGGGCGGCTGGCCAACCGGGTCGTCGCCGAGGGTGCCTGACATGGCGCGCACCCTCGCCGACGCCCGTCGCTGGGCCGAGCACGGCACGGGAGTATGCCGCGACACGCTCGGCTCGCTCGCCGAGGCCGACTTCGCTGCGCCGAGCCTCCTGCCGGGCTGGACCCGCAAGCACCTCGTCGCTCACCTCGCGGCCAACGCCGACGCCGTCGGCAACCTCGCGACCTGGGCCGCGACCGGCATACCGACGCCGATGTATTCCTCGCCCGAGCAGCGGGCCGCGGACATCGAAGCCGGCAGCCGTCTGGCCGGTTCGGCACTGCTGGAATGGTTCGAGCGGTCCGCGGGCGATCTGCACCGCGCCTGGGATGCCCTCGACGAATCCGCTTGGGCGGCAAGCGTCGTCACCGCGCAGGGTCGCAACGTCCCGGCGTCCGAGAGCCCGTGGATGCGGGCCCGCGAGGTCATGGTCCACGCGATCGACCTCGGCACCGGGGTGACCTTCGCCGACCTGCCGGCCGACTTCCTCACGGCGCTCGGCGACGACATCACCGCCAAACGCTCGGGCGTCTCGATGGCAGACCACCCCGACGTGCTCGTCCGGCCCACCGACGCCGAGGGCCTGGCCTGGGACCTGCCCGGCGCGGACCCCGGCAGCCCGGTCACGGTGACCGGCCCGCTCGCGGCGTGCACGGCATACCTCGCCGGCCGTGGTGTCGAGGGGCTGACGGCGACCCGCGACGGCGAAGCCACCCCCATCCCCAGCCTTCCCGCCTGGCTCTGACGGCGGAGCAACGGATCGACCAAGGAGGTCACCATGACTGAGACCACGACCGCGCGTCCGGACGTCATCGTCGTCGGCGGTGGGATCGGTGGCTTGAGTGCGGCGCTGGCGCTGTCCCGCAAGGGCCTGGCCGTGCGGCTGCATGAGCGGGCGAAGGAGTTCGGCGAGGTGGGCGCCGGCCTGCAGATCGCCTCGAACTGCACGCGGATCCTCGACTACTACGGGCTGCTCGACGAGGCCAAGACCCTCGGCGTGCTCCCGCAGGCCATGGTCATGAAGGACGCCGTCGACGGGTCCGAGCTCACCCGGCTGGACCTGCTCGACCTGGAGCGCACCTACGGCTACCCCTACATGGTCATCCACCGCAGCGACCTGCACGGGATCTTCCTGCGGGCCTGCCAGCGGGCCGGGGTGGACCTGCTCACCGACCAGCAGTGCGTCGGCTACGAGAACACCCCGACCGGGGCGAAGGCCTTCTTCGCCGACGGCCACGAGGAGGCGGCCGAGGTCGTCATCGCCGCCGACGGCATGCACTCGGTGGCCCGGGGGATGATCGTCCAGGACGAGCCGGTCAACTCCTCGTACGTCGCTTACCGGGGAGCCGTGACCATCGACAAGGTCCTGGAGAACCAGGTGTCGACCACCGACGTCGTCGTCTACATCGGCCCTCGCTGCCACTTCGTCCAGTACCCCCTGCGCGGTGGCGAGATGTTCAACCAGGTGGCCGTCTTCCAGTCGCCGAAGGCCGTTGCCGGAGAAGAAGATTGGGGCACGCCGGACGAGCTCGACGCGGCCTTCGAGGGCATGTGTGAACCGATCCAGCTCGGCCTGCCGCTCATGTGGCGCGACCGGTGGTGGCGGATGTTCGACCGCAACCCGATCCTCAACTGGGTCAACGGCCGGATCGCCCTGCTCGGCGACGCCGCCCACCCACCACTGCAGTACATGGCGCAGGGCGCGATCATGGCCATCGAGGACGGTTGGGTGCTCGCCGAGCATGTCGGCGCCCAGCACGCGCAACGGACCGCCGACGGTGGGACGGGGGTCGACTGGGGCTCGGCGCTCGCGGCATACAACGCGGTCCGGCCCGAGCACTGCCGGCGGGTGCTGTCAACGGGTCGCGTGTGGGGCGAGTTGTGGCACGTGGACGGGGTGAAGCGCCATCAGCGCAACGTCATCCTGCGGGGGCGGGACACCTACGACTACACGTACACCGACTGGATCTATGGGCCGACGGCGTTGACGCCCGATGAGGAGCCGCCGCTCTATCCGATCATCCCGCTGGACTCCGTGAGGCTGCCGGAGGGTGCGGACGCCTGACGGCCCGGTCGCTTTTCGCTCGTCACTGCCTCGCGGGGAGGGTTGACCACATCAGGGTGTGGTCAACCCTCCCCACGAGTGGGACACCGGCACGGGTCGAGCAGTCAGCGGCCGGTGACCCTCGGGTGATCCCGCCAGGCCGGCATCGTCGCGAGGTAGGCAAGGGTGTCCTGTTCGAGCTTCTCCCGCGAGGCGAAGGGATGGCGCCGCTTCTGCCAGCTCACCATCCGCTCGAACCGGGTGTCGAAGTCCTGCAGCGCCCCCGTCTCGTCGACGCAGTGTTGGCAGTAGCGTCCGCTTTCGATGGGCATTCCGCAGCTCTCGCACGGGGTCTTCGTCGTCATGCTCGGTCCTTTCGTTGCGTTCGTGGGGGATTCGACGTCGCGGGTATGCCGGTCGCGGGCTCGCCGCCGCCGGCAGCCGATACGAGCGTGGCAAGACTGTCGTTGAGACGACGCCGGTCACTCGGTGACAGCGTCGCCAGGGCTCGGGCGACGCGCTCGACGTCGAGAACCTGACTGTCCCTCGTCAGCCTCGCGCGTCCGGCGTCGGTGAGCCAGACGAGAGTCCGTCGCCGGTCGCCCGGGTCGGTCTCCCGCTCGACGAGCCCGTGACTCTCGAGCTGGCTGACGATCTCGCTGACCACCGACTGGGCCCGGTCCAGATGCGCCGACGCCTCACCGACGGTCACCGGACCGGTCTGGGCCAGGTGCAGCAGAACGGCGCGTGACGCTCCGGTGAGCTGGTCCCGTTTGCCGTCCCGCCGGTGAAACGCCAGGTATGCCGCAGGGAACAGTTCGCAGAACCGCTCGGCGTCCCCGTGGGCGTCCCTCGACATGCGCCCCACTGTGGCGGCGGCGGCATACATCGTCAATCCCGATGGATTCGTCTCGATCTGGACCGGATCGAGCTCGTCGAACCGGGTCAGGGATGACGCGCCGAACCGGCCCCAACGCGGAGGCGCCGCACCGAGCGGTGGGTCAGATGTCGAACCAGGCGACGGCGGGTTCGACAAGGCTCCCGAGCCAGACCCGGCCCTCGTGCTCGCGCACTCCGGTCGCCATGTGGAAGTGGGTCGCGTCGAAGGTGCGGTCGTGGACGACCTGCCCGTCGTCGTCAAAGGCCATGACCCGGGCGGTCCGCTTGGGCTTTGGCTGGGCCCAGACCGGCAGCCGCGAGGCGGCCCGGCGCACCTGGACCGGCCCGGCCTTGATCCGCTCGACCAGGGGATCCATCGGCGAGGCGATCGCGACCCAGATGAGCCCGTCGCTGCCACGGGACATGTTGTCCGGGTAGCCGGGCAGCTCCTCGGCGAGATAGTCGTGACTGCCCGCCTGCCGACCGGACAGCCACCAGCGGACGATCGTCCGGGCCCCGGTCTCGGCCACCGCGACGTAGGACTCGTCCGCCGACAGAGCCACGCCGTTGGCGAACTCCAGTCCGGACAGCAGGGTCTCCACGCTGCCGTCGGTATGCCGCACGAGCAGCCGCCCGGACCGGGTTGCCTCGATGAGGTCGGACTTCCACTCCCGGACCGAGTAGTGCGCCGAGGTGTCGGTGAAGAAGATCCGCCCGTCTGCGGCCACGGCTGCGTTGTTGCAGAAGCGCATCGGGGCGCCGTCGACGGCCGCGACGAGCACCTCGACCTGGCCGGACGTCGGATCGACGGCGAGCAGGCCCCGGTCGGCGTCGCAGACGAGGATCCTTCCATCGCCGAGCAGTTCGAGCCCCAGCGGGCGGCCTCCGGTCGTGGCGACACGTTCGACGAGGTGGCCGTCAGGGGTCAACCGGAAGACCGACCCGTCCTCGGTGGCGGTCCACACGTGACCCTTGGGCCCGATGAGCACGTCTTCAGCGCCGGTTCCGGGAACACGGATGACGGTGAGCCGCTCAGTGGCCATGGGTCGAGGGTATCGGTGGTCCGTCAGCGTCGGGCAGGGTCAGCGGCCGGTTCCCCGGGAGACAGCGGCCGCGCGGGCGGCATACCGGGTGGCCGCGGCGGCGCTGTCGGCGGCCGTGATCGTGGTGTCACTCTCGGTGACCGAGATCCGGGCCAGGCGGCGGTGCACTGTCGTCACCAGGCCCCGAAGCCCCTCGCGTCCGCGCGTGGCGACGACCGCGCCCGCGGGTGTCAGGCTGAGGGCGTCCGCTGTCGGCGCCTCGATGAGGCCGGAACCGATGAGTCGCCGAATCGCTTGCAGCACTTCGGGATCCGTGAAGAGCGCATGGTTGACGGCGTCGCCCGCGGCATACACCTCGTCGAGGCCGGCGGGTTGCGGGACGATGGCGAGGGCCGTGAGGAACCAGGCGTCGGACCGGTCCCAAGCGGTCGAGGCGGGCGTCATCCGCCCAGTATCCGTCGGGATCCGGCGGGAGGGTATGCCGCCCGCTCACCAGGTCGTAGCCGAGTCCCACGGCGCGGACAGGTTCGCCATAGGGGCGCCGCCGAACCTTCTCGTCAGGAGAGGTCGACACGAGACCTCACACCCAACAAGGAGAGCAGCAGACATGTCCACGAAGAGGATCGGCATCGCAGCAGCGTCCGTCGCCGCCATCGCGGCCCTGGCCCTCGGCGGATCGGCCATCGCCAACGCGGCCGACAACCCGACGCCGTCGACGACCACCCAGTCCGCTCCGGCCGCTCCGGGCGCCCAGGGCCGGGATGGCCAGGGCGGGCGTGGCCAGCACGGCCCGCAGGGTATGGCCGGCGCGCAGGGCCAGGCGGGACCGGGCCAGGACTGCCAGGGCCAGGCTCCGCAGGGAGGGCCCGGCGGGTCGGTGGACACCCCGGTGACCGGTGACGAGGCCGCGAAGGTGTCGGCCGCGGTCACCGCCAAGGACTCGGCGGTGACGGTCGAGTCGGTTCG
>CAZNLX010000128.1:0-5585 GCA_964573925.1 uncultured Intrasporangiaceae bacterium | reverse complement strand
CTCGGCTGCCCCTCGGTGACCACCGCGACGAACTCGTCCTCGGTCATCGGCTGGCAGGCGTAGTTGAGCGCCCGCTGGGCGCCGATCGTCGACTGCTTCTCCGTCGAGAGATTCTTGCCGCAGGCCGATCCGGCGCCGTGGGCCGGGAAGACTCGCACCGCGTCGGGCAGGCTCATGAGCTTGCGCTGCACCGAGTCGTAGAGCATCCGGCCGAGGTCGTCGGCGGTGACCCCCACCGACGCGAGCAAGTCGGGTCGCCCGACGTCGCCGATGAATAGGGCGTCGCCGGTGAGCACTCCGTAGGCCACGTCGTCGTCGGCGTGTTCGTAGACCAGGACGCTGATCGACTCGGGGGTGTGGCCGGGGGTGGCCATGATCTCGAGGGTGACCTCGCCGAGGCTGATCCGCTCGCCGTCTCGCAGCGGTCGGTGCGCGAACTCGGGAGCACCCGCGTCGCCGTAGCCGATCCACGCGCCCGTCTCGCGGGCCAGCTCGAGGTGCCCGGACAGGAAGTCGGCGTGGAAGTGCGTGTTGATCACCCCGACGATCTGCAGCCCGGCCGCCCGGGCGTCGGCGAGGTAGTCCGCGACGTCGCGGCGCGGGTCGACGACGACGGCCTCCCCGGTCGTCTCGTCACCGACGAGGTAGGACGCCTGCGACAGGCAGTCGAGGTAGTACTGCGTGAACAGCATGGGCGGGTTCTCCTTCGCCTCGTCGTCGCCTGCCCCGGAGGTCGCTCGGGGCGGTGAGTTCGCCAACAAGATACCCTGGGGGGTATATTCCAACAAGTTCGCGTCCATGGCGATCCCCGCCGGGCCCAGGTATGCCGCGAGGAGGCTCCCCATGTCGATCTGGGTCGGGCCCGTCGGTGTGCTCATCGGTCTTGCGCTCGGCGCACTCGGCGGCGGTGGCTCGATCCTCACGGTGCCCGCGCTGGTCTACCTTCTCGGTCAGGCTCCCGCCACGGCGACGTCCGGCTCCCTGGTCATCGTCGGGGTGAGCGCCGCCGTCGCGATGATCTCGCATCTTCGGCTGGGCCGGGTCGACGTCGGCACGGGCCTCACCTTCGGCGCACTGGGGGTCGTCGGCACGTATGCCGGGTCGAGACTGTCCGCCCAGCTTCCGGGGGCCTGGCTGCTCACCGCGTTCGGGGTCCTGCTCCTGGTGGTCGCAGCCCTCATGGAGCGGCGAGCGCGCCGGCCGGCCGGCACCCCGAGCGCAGCCGCCCTCGTCGCACAGCCTCCGGCAGTCGAGGCCGGCATCGAACCGGATTCGGCCGACGTGGCCCTGGGCCACCGGGCGCGCTGGCCGAGGGTCGTTCTCGCGGCCACCGGAGTCGGGCTGCTCACCGGCTTCTTCGGGGTCGGTGGCGGTTTCGCCATCGTGCCTGCGCTCGTGCTCACTCTCGGCTTCTCGATGCCCCGGGCCGTCGGCACCTCCCTGCTCGTCATCACCGTCAACTCGGCGACCGCCTTCGCCTCCCGGCTCACCGTCCAGGTCGACCTGGACTGGACGGTGATCGGGGTCTTCACCGCGCTCGTCATGGCCGGCAGTCTGCTCGGGGCCCAGGCAGCCCACCGGCTCGATCCCCGACTGCTCGGCCGGGCCTTCACTGTGTTGCTCGTGGCGGTGGCGCTCTACACCCTCGCCCGGAGCCTTCCAGGGCTCCTGCCGGCGTGAGCGGCGACATACGGAATCCGTCGCGAATGCCCTCCGAAAGGTGACTTTTCCGCGGTCGACTAGGAAACTTGTGACGGATAGGCCATGATGCCGGTATCGGCGGGGCGGCCGCCGACGGTGAGGAGACCACGTCATGAACGACCAGACCCCGAATCCGACCGGGCTCACGGCCCCGGCCGTCCCGGCCCACGACCCGGCCACCCGGCGCTGGTTGCCGACCCGATCCACCCCGGTCGACCCTGACCGGGTGGAGGCGCTGCTGGCCGCCGAATGGGAGCGGTTCACCCGCCAGACCCCCGGGTCCGGCGAGCACAACGCCCGGGCCAGCAAGAGCCTGCCGCTCGGCGTGACGTCGTCCTTCCAGCACTGGGACCCCTACCCGATCTCGGTCGCCTCCGCGCGCGGCGCCCACGTCACCGACGTCGACGGCCGGCGGCTGCTGGACATGTCGATGGGCTTCGGCGCGATGATGGTCGGCCACCTCAACCCGGTCGTCGTCGACTACGTCACCCAGGCGCTGGAGAACGTCGGCACCCTCTTCGTCACGCCGTCCCCGACCGCGACCGAGGTCGCCGAACGCTTCCAGGAGCGCTTCGGCCTGGACATGCTCCGGTTCACCCAGTCGGGCACCGAGTCCGTCATGTATGCCGTGCGCGTCGCCCGCGCCTACACCGGCCGCAAGGCGATCGTGAAGATGGAGGGCGGCTACCACGGCGGCTACGACGCGCTACAGGTGTCGGTCAAGCCCGCCCTGGCCGACATCGGCCCGGCGGACAACCCGATCCCGCACGTTCCGCACGATGCCGAGCCGGGCACCGTCTACGTCGTGCCGTTCAACGACCTCGGCCAGTTGCGCCGGGTCTTTGCCGCGCACGGCCGGGAGATTGCCGCGCTCGTCATGGAGCCGGTCATCGAGAACCTCGCCATCGTCGTACCGGACGAGGGCTATCTCGCCGGGGTGCGCTCCTTGTGCGACGAGTTCGGCGTCGTCCTCATCTTCGACGAGGTGAAGACCGGCCTCACCGCCGGGTATGCCGGTGCCTCGCAACGCGTGGGCATCGAACCCGACCTCGTCACCCTGGCCAAGAGCATCGGTGGGGGCCTGCCGCTGGCGGCCTTCGGCGGTCGCGCCGAGGTCATGGCCACCGTCGTCGACGGTCGGATGCACCACTACGGCACCTACAACGGCAACCCGCTCGTCATGGCCGCCGCCCGCGCCGTCGACGAGGTGTGCACCCACGAGGCATTGGACCGTGCCGAGTCGATCAACGTCGGAACGCTCGACGGGATCGACGAGGTCATCACCGAGTACGAACTCCCCGCGCACACGGTCGGCATGGGCATCAAGGGCTGCATCACCTGGTCCCCGACGCCGGTGCGCAACTACCGCGACTACAAGGCGACGGACTTCCGGCTCGCTGAGTTGTCCTGGCTCTGGGGTGTCAACCGGCAGATCCTCACGCCGCCGGGCCTGGACGAGCAGTGGCTCGTCTCGCTGGCTCACACCGCAGAGGACATGGCCGCCCTCGTCACCGACTTCCGCGAGCTCGCTCAGGCCCTGCGCGCCTGACGGCATACCTCTGTCGTCTGCCGCCCCCAGCGACCCTCGGCCCTCCGCGCTGACCCGGGATCGAGATCGTGTGGCGAAAGTGCCCGTCGAGGGCGCTCTGGCCACACGATCCCGTGCTCGGCGCGGTGATCAGCCGCGGGACAGGCCCCAGACCCGCTCGATGTAGTCGCGCATCGACCGGTCCGAGGAGAAGTATCCGCAGCGCGCGACGTTGCGGATCGCCGCTTCGGTCCACCTCGCCTGATCCCGGTATGCCGCGTCGACGCGGCCTTGCGCGGCGGCATACGACTCGTAGTCGGCCAGGACGAGGAACCGGTCGTTGCTCAGCAGTTCACCGATGATCGCGCCGACGGCACCGCGGTCACCGCCGGTGAAGTGACCACTGGCGATGAGGTCGATGGCGCTGCGCAGCGTCGAGTTGGACTCGTAGTAGCGGCTCGGCACGTAGCCCTTGGCCTGGAGCTCGGCGACCTCCGGCTCCCGAAGCCCGAAGAGGAAGAAGTTGTCGTCCCCGACGAGACGACGGATCTCGACGTTCGCCCCGTCGTCAGTCCCGATCGTCAGGGCGCCGTTGAGAGCGAACTTCATGTTCCCGGTGCCCGAGGCCTCCTTGCCGGCCAGCGAGATCTGCTCGGACAGGTCGGCGGCCGGGATGAGCTTCTCGGCGAGGGTGACGTTGTAGTTGGGGGCGAAGCCGACGTAGAGCCGGTTGCGCATCCGGGACTCGGCATTGATGACCGTCGACACCCGGTTGATGAGGTGGATGATCTCCTTGGCCATGTAGTAGCCCGGCGCGGCCTTGGCGCCGAAGACGACCAGCCGCGGGGTGACCGAGTCGGGCGCGATCCGCCCGGACATGAGCCCCTCGTAGGTGCTGACGACATGGAGCACCTTGAGCAGTTGCCGCTTGTATTCGTGCAGCCGCTTGACCATGACGTCGATGAGATGTCCGGGCGGCAGGTGCACCCCCTCGACGGCCAACGCGACCCGATAGAAGCGGTCCTTGTTCGTCTGCTTCGCGGCCCGGAAGGCCTCCTGGAAGGCGGGGTCGGCGGCATACGCGTCGAGCTCGCGGAGCCGTTCGAGATCGGTGACCCAGCCGTCGCCGATGGCCTCGGTGATGACCCGCGACAGGGCAGGATTGGCCAGCCGGACGAACCGCCGCGGGGTGATCCCGTTGGTGAACTTCTCGGGCCAGAGCGAGGAGAAGTCCGGCAGCACCTTGTCGCGCAGGAGTTGCGAGTGCAGTTCGGCGACCCCGTTGACCTTCGTCGCGGCGACGACGGCCAGGTGCGCCATCCGGACCGCCGGGAAGGGATAGTCGGAGAAGATCGACATCCGCCGGGCGCGCACCTCGTCGCCCGGGTATGCCGCGCGCACCGTCTCGAGGAACTCCGCGTTGATCCGCTCGATGATCTCCAGGTGCCGGGGGAGCAGGCGGCCGAGCAGGTCGACCGGCCAGACCTCGAGGGCCTCGGGCAGCAACGTGTGGCAGGTGTAGGCGAAGCAGCGACGGGTGATGTCCCAGGCGGCATCCCAGTCCAGGTCGTGCTCGTCGATGAGCAGCCGCATGAGTTCGGGGATGGCGATGACCGGGTGGGTGTCGTTGAGCTGGAAGATGATCTGGTCGGGCAGCCGGGCCGGGTCGAAGTCTTCCGGGAGGGTCCGCTCGAGGTAGTCGCGCAACGAGCAGGCGGCGAAGAAGTACTGCTGCTGCAGACGCAGCTCGCGGCCCTGGGGGGTGGAGTCCTCGGGGTAGAGGACCTTGGAGATGTTCTCGGCGAAAGTCTGGGCGCCGACCGCCTCGACGTAGTCGCCGGAGTTGAAGATCGCCAGGTCGAACGCCCGGGTCGCCTCGGCGCTCCACAGCCGCAGGGTGTTGACGACGCCGTTGCGATAGCCGGGGACCATGTAGTTGTAGGGGATGCCCAGGACGTTCCAGGCGGGCACCCAGCGACGCCGGGTCACCCCGGCCTCGTCAGTGACGTCCTCGACATGCCCGGCGAAGTCGACCCGCACGGCCCGCTCGGGGTTGGGGAACTCCCAGGGGGCACCGAGGGCCAGCCAGGTGTCGGGCAACTCGACCTGACGGCCGTCGACGATGGCCTGACGGAAGATGCCGTATTCGTAACGGATGCCGTAGCCGATGCAGCTGACGTCCATCGTCGCCAGGGAGTCGATGAAGCAGGCGGCAAGCCGGCCAAGGCCGCCGTTGCCAAGGCCCGGCTCGACTTCCTGAGCCCGCAGGACGGTGAGGTCGAGCCCACAGGCGGCCATGGCTTGCTCGACGATGTCGGTCATCGCCGTGGCCATGAGCGCGTTGCCGAGTTGCCGA
>CAZNLX010000127.1:0-5618 GCA_964573925.1 uncultured Intrasporangiaceae bacterium | reverse complement strand
TCTTCGTCGCGGCGATCTTCATCCTGTGGACGTCGGTGCAGCGATTCCTCGCTCCCGAGCCGCTGGAGAACGTCGGGATCGGTCTGGGGATCTCGGTCGCGGCCTCCGCGCTCAACGGGCTCGTGGCCATGGTCCTCATGCGCGCCGGGCGCAAGCACAACTCGATCACCCTGGTCGCCGACGGAAAGCACCTGCTCACCGACGTGTGGACCTCGGCCGGTGTCGTCGTCGGCGTGCTGCTCGTCGTGCTCACCGGTTGGCTGCGGCTGGACCCGATCATCGCCTTCCTCGTCGGGTGCAACATCATCTGGACCGGCTGGCACCTCATCCGTGAGTCGGTCGACGGGCTCATGGATCACGCGCCGTCGCCGGAATGCCGGGCCGACATCCAGAAGATCCTCGACGAATTCACCGCGCGTGAGCCCGGAGTCGTCCAGTTCCACGGGGTGCGCGCCCGGGTCGCCGGACACGTCAACCACGTTGCCTTCCACGTCATCGTCCCGGGGACCTGGACGGTCCAGCAGGGTCACGATCTGCTCGAGGAGGTCGAGGCCCGCTTCCACGACCACTTCGGTCACATCGTCGTCGACACCCACCTGGAACCGCTGGAGGACCCCCGCTCCTTCGACGCCCCGCAGTGGGAGACTGTCGCCGACTGACCGAGCCGTCGGTCGCTGCCTTGACCGTGATCCCGACCGTGCCCAGTTTGGCTCTGCTCCTTGGCCTTGTGGTGCTCGGCCCCTTCCCGCGGGCCTTGTGCTGCTCGGCGCCTTTCCGCGGGCCTTGTGCTGCTCGGCGCCTTTCCGCGGCCTTGTCACGAGCCGAGTGAGCAATAGATGTCGGAATAACGTCCCAAAGCGACGCAATTTGCTCACTCGGAGTGTGGTGGCGCGGGCTCGTTCAGCGACCGAGGCCGGCGATCTCCTCCGGGCTGGCGTTGCCGCCGCTGCACACCACGGCGACCTTGCCGGCTCGGCCCGGGTCGTTGAGCAGCCCGGCCAGGGCCGCCGCCCCGGCCCCCTCGGCCAGGGTGTGCGCGTGTCTGGCCAACAATCGCGCCGCCGCGTCGATGGCCTCGTCGTCGACAACGAGGAAGTCGTCCAGCCGCTCCCACAGCACCGCCTGCGGCAGCTCGAAGCCTCGGCCCGTGGCCAGACCGCTGTGCCGGGTCAGGCAGGGCGCGGTCTCGATCCGTCGCGCCGACCAGGACCGGTATGCCGCGGGCGCGGCGCTCGACTGCACCCCGACGATGCGGCAGCCGGGTGCGAGGGCGTCGCGCACCAGACAGGCTCCGGTGGCACCGCTGCCCGAGCCGATGGGGACATAGATCGCGGTCAGGTCCGGGTGCTGGCCCAGCAACTCGAGCGAGACGGTCGCGTGCCCGGCGATGATCGCGGGGGTGTTCCCCGGATCGACATAGGTGCTGCCCTCACGGACCGCCACATCCCTGGCGTGCTCCACCGCCTCGGTCATCGACGGCCCGTGCACGATCACCCGCGCCCCGAGCAGACGCACTGCGGCGATCTTGCTCGCCGGTGAGGACTCCGGCACCACGATGGTGGCGGTCGTGCCGCCGGCACGGGCGGCATACGCGATGGATTGGGCGTGGTTGCCGGTCGAGGCGGTGACCAGCCCGCGGGCCAATTCCGCGGGATCCATCGACGCGGCCAGGGCGAGACCGCCGCGCACCTTGAAGGCACCGGTCGGCTGGGTGTTTTCGTGCTTGACGACGACCTCGCAGCCGACCACCTCGTCGAGCGCCGGATAGGACCACGCCGGGGTGACCGGCAACGTGGCGTGCACCGCCTCGGCCGCGCGTCGGATGTCCTGGAAGGTCGGTGGGGTCAGATCCACGGCAGGTGATCCTTAAAGAGGGCGTAGCCGACGAAGGCGACGATATCGATGAGCGCGTGGGCCACGACCAGCGGCCCGACCCGCCGCCAACGACGCCAGGCCAGCGCGAAGACCACACCCATGACGACATTGCCGACGAAACCGCCGAACCCCTGGTAGAGGTGATAGGCCCCCCGCACCAGCGCCGAGGCCGCGACCGCCCACCGGGGGGACCACCCCGCCTGCTCCAACCGGGTGAGCAGATAGCCGACGACGACGACCTCCTCGAGCAGCGCGTTCTGGGCCGCAGACAGGACGAGCACCGGCACGGTCCACCAGGCACCCGCGAGATTCGCCGGGGACACCTGGGTGTTGAAACCCAGCGCCGTCGCGGCGAGATAGAAGCCCAGCCCGGGGATGCCGATGAGCGCCGCGAGGGCCAGCCCGCCACCCAGGTCCAGTCCGGGCCGTCGCCGGTCCAGTCCGAGCATCCGGTATGCCGCGGTCCCCGGCTCCGGCGGAGCCACTCGCCCGAGCAGGTAGAAACACAGCGCCACCGGCACGAGCGCCAGGCCGATCCCGGCCAGCTGATAGGCCAGGTCGAGCCAGGGCCGGTCTGGGGTGACCGAGGTGTTGAGCGAGGAGGTCTGCTGGCCCAACGGCACCGGACGGGTGAGCCGTTCGACGATCCGCAGGAACGACCAGATCGCCGACGCCCCGAGCGAGAGCCCGAGCACGACGAGCACCTCGCGCAGCAGCGGGCGGCCCCGCTCGGGCGCGGCACCGGGCTCGGGCGCGGCACCGGGCGCGGCACCGGGCTCGGGCTCGGCACCGGGCTCGGGCGCGGCACCGGGCGCGGCACCGGGCTCGGGCTCGGTACCGGACGCAGCGGGCAGGCTCATGAGACCGGACCTTAGCCGTCCGGCCTTCGAGGGGGCAGGATGGGCGGGTGCGGCTGCGCGAGAGATTCGAGGGACAGATCGCCGGCGTCGGCTCGACGAGCGGAGTGCGGCTCGTCGTCGGCCGGTGGGCGCGCAGCCCCTTCGGGGCCTTTGCCGACGTCATGGTCGAGCGGGCCGACGGGCACCGGCTGCTCCTTGCCCCGAGCGACCGGGTTCGTGAACTGGTCTGCGGCACCTACGTCTTCGACGAGACCCGGGTCGAGCCCGTCACGCTGACCGACGTCCCGGGCCCGGCCGGAGTGCACGGGGCTGACGGCCCGGCCTGGCGGCTGCAGTCGCCGTCGCTGAGCCTCACCGTGGCCATCGGCGAGCGGCTGCCGTTGGGCCGGCTGCTGCGCCTGGTCCCGCGACCATTGGCCACGAGCCCCGAGTGGGCGACGCTCGTCGACCCCATCGCGCGAATCGCCGTGCGCGGCGTGCGCACCCGCGGCAGCGCCGGACAGGGCCGGCGCGAGTTCTACGGGGCGACCGACCTGCACGCGGTGACCTGGGTCGAGGGGGAGCTGGACGGCATACCCCTGGGGGAGTTGGCGCCGGTCGATCCGCCGTGCCGCTTCGGGTTCTCCTCCACCCCCGCCCAGCCGAGCGTGACGACGGTGGTCACGACCATCGAGAGTGAGCGGGCGTCGTGACCGACACGCACGGCGTCCTCGTCCTGGCCGCCACCCCGATCGGCGATCCGCGCGACGCGGCTCCCCGCCTGGCCGAGGAGCTGGCCGCCGCCGACATCGTCGCCGCCGAGGACACCCGACGGCTACGGCGGCTCACGACCGCCCTCGACGCGCAGGTCTCCGGGCGGATCGTCAGCTATCACGAGCACACCGAGGCCGCGAAGACTCCCGAACTCGTCGACGAACTGCGGCGCGGCGCAAGGGTTCTCGTCGTCACTGACGCCGGTATGCCGTCCGTCTCGGACCCCGGCTACCGGCTCGTCGCGGCCGCGGTCGCTGCGGGGATCCGGGTCACCTGCGTGCCCGGGCCGAGTGCCGTGCTCATGGCGCTCGCGGTGAGCGGGCTGCCCACCGACCGGTTCTGTTTCGAGGGCTTCCCGGCGCGCAAGCCGGGGGAGCGGGGCCGAGCCCTGGCCGCGCTGGCTTCCGAGCCGCGAACCATGGTCTTCTTCGAGGCCCCGCACCGCACCGCCGTCACGCTCGCCGCGATGGCCGAAGCCTTCGGTGCCGACCGGCCCGCTGCCGTATGCCGCGAGCTCACCAAGACCTATGAGGAGGTCCGCCGCGGTGGGCTGGCCGAGCTCGCCGCCTGGGCCGCCGACGGGGTGCTCGGTGAGGTGACGATCGTCGTTGCCGGCCGCCCGGCCACGGCCCCGGCTGACCCGGACAGTGCGGGGTTCGCGGTGGTGGTGCGCGGCATACGGGAGCGGGTCGAGGCGGGCGAGCGGCTCAAGGAGGTGTGCGCCGAGGTCGCGGCAGCCACGGGTGTGGCGAAAAAGACGCTCTACGACGCGGTGGTCAGTGTTCGGGGTGGTACTGGCTCTCGGCCACGAGCTTGAGGGCCCGCAGGGTCTGCTTGATCCCGTTGCGGTTGGCGTCGGTACGGTCCCCGACGACCCGGTTGCCCAAGGCCTTCTGCATCCCCGAGCGTCGGTCGGTCCACTGCTCGGCGACCGTGCACCCGTGGCCGTCGTCGTCGGGGGCGAAGATGTACTCCCACCGGGACACCTGGATCGGCCCGACGAAGATGTCGAAGGCCAGGTAACGGCCCCGTTCGGCGGCCGTCACCGTCCCGAAGGTCACCCACCGAACCGTGCCGGCCCGGTTGTGCCCGGTGAAGCCGGCACCCCGCACGGCCTGGGAGGCCCCGCCGCGCCAGCTGACCCGCTCGCACTCTGGAGACCATTCGCCCATCCGCGGCAGGTCGGCAACCAGGTCGTAGACCAACTCCGCGGGCGCATCGATGTGGAGGGTCTCGCGAACGTCGGCCATGCGCCCCATCCTGTCCCACCGGCTGCGGCCCGGCGTGTTCGGCACTCCGTGAGCAATCCCACGTGTGATGTGCTGTCCGCATGAACCCATCCGAGCCGAGACGGCTGCGCGAGCCGGCCCATCTCGTGTCACCCCGGGCCCGACGGCTCTGGCTGGTCCACGGGCTCATCGAGATGCTCGCGCTGGCTGGGGCCCAGGTGGCCTGGTGGATCATCGACCACGGTTCGCGCACCTCGCACCTGGCCGTCGCCGGCGGCTTCCTCGTCGTCGCGGTCGCCTATCTCGTCATCATGCCGGTCTGGCGGTTCCGGGTGCACCGGTGGGAGGTCAGCCCGACGGCCGTCTACACCCAGAGCGGCTGGCTGCACCGGGAACGGCGGATCGCCCCGATCTCGCGGGTGCAGACCGTGGACCTCGTGCGCGGCCCGATCGCCCAGGTGTTGCGGCTGGCCACGGTGCGGGTCACCACGGCCTCCGCGGCCGGGCCGGTGGTCATCGAGGGACTGGACCGGGACGTCGCGGCGGAACTCGTCGAGCACCTCACGCAGGTGGCCGCGGCCGAGCGGGGCGACGCGACGTGACCGAGGGTATGCCGCCCGGAGACTCCCTGCCCAGCCTGCTGGGCGGCGACGAACACTGGCGCCGGCTGGACGTCCGGATGCTGCTGGTCCACCCCGTCCAGGAGGCCGTGCGGTTCCTGCCGGCGCTCGCCGTCGTCTTCGTCACCGGCCGCAACAGTGGCCGCAGCGGCTGGTGGGACTGGGCCATCCTCGCGCTGGTCGTCGTCCTGGGCATGTCCCGGTGGTTCACCACCCGCTACCGGATCTGGGACGGGCAGATCGAGTTGCGCAAGGGTCTGCTGTTCCGGTCCCTGCTGACC
>CAZNLX010000126.1:0-5639 GCA_964573925.1 uncultured Intrasporangiaceae bacterium | reverse complement strand
GCTCGGGCTGTCCATCGTTGCGGCGGTCGCCGCCGCACACGGCGGATCGGTGCACCTGACGAGCCGGCCCGGAGACACGACCTTCTCGGTCCTCTTGCCCGCGCCGAACGACGCCACCTCGACGCCGTCCTGGGCCGGCCGGCTCGGCCCCTGACCGGTTCGGCGTGCCGCCGAACCGGCGGCGTGCCGCCGAACGACAGGCCGACGAGGTCGGTCAAGCTCACCGAACGGACTTGCCCGCCGCACAGCTCCCCCACAGAACCACCCGCGACCGTGGTGCCATGACCGAGACCTCCTCAACGCCGACCGCGTCGAACCCCGACGGCAACCCGGCCTGGGCCCGACCCGCGTTGTTCGGTCTGCTCGCCGCGACCGCGGTCCTCTACCTGTGGAACCTCACCTCGAGCGGCTACGCCAACTCCTTCTACTCGGCCGCGGCGCAGGCCGGCTCGGAGTCCTGGAAGGCCCTCTTCTTCGGCAGCTCCGACGCCGCGAACTCCATCACCGTCGACAAACCGCCCGCCTCGCTGTGGGTCATGGCCCTGTCGGTGCGGTTGCTGGGGCTCAACTCGTTCGCGATCCTGCTGCCCGAGGTGCTCATGGGTGTCGCGACCGTCGCCGTCGTCCACGCCACGGTCAAGCGCCAGTTCGGCGCTGGCGCAGGCCTGGTCGCGGGGGCAGTCCTCGCGCTCACCCCGGTCGCCGTGCTCATGTTCCGCTTCAACAACCCGGACGCCCTGCTCGTCCTGGCGATGACGCTGGCCGCGTGGGCGACGATGCGCTCGATCGAGGCGGGTTCGCCGCGCTGGTTCGCCCTCGCCGGCGTCTTCATCGGCCTGGCCTTCCTCACCAAGACCCTCCAGGCCTTCCTCGTCGTGCCCGGCTTCGCCCTGGCCTACCTCGTGGCCGCGCGGCCCCCGCTGCTGCGCCGGATCTGGCACACCGTCCTCGGTGGCCTGGTGATCGTTCTCTCGGCCGGCTGGTGGGTTGCGATCGTCGAACTGCTCCCGGCCAGCCTGCGCCCCTATGTCGGCGGTTCCCAGACCAACTCGTTCCTGGAACTCACGTTCGGCTACAACGGCATCGGTCGGCTCAACGGGCAGGAGACCGGCTCAGTCGGCAACGCCGGGCCACGCTCGGGCCAGGTCGGCCTGACCCGGCTGTTCGACGCCGAGAACGGCGGCCAGATCTCGTGGCTGCTGCCCGCAGCACTGCTGCTGCTTCTCGTCGGTCTGGCCTACCGCGCCCGTATGCCGCGCACCGACCTGAGGCGGGCGGCATACCTCGCCTGGGGGTCTTGGCTCGTCGTCACCGCCTTGGTCTTCTCGCTCATGTCCGGGATCTACCACGCCTACTACACGGTGGCGCTGGCGCCGGCTATTGCCGCCCTCGTGGCGATGGGCGGTGCCGAGGCCTGGGAACGACGCGACTCGTGGTCGGGCGCGGTGCCCCTGGCACTCGGCACCCTGGTCACCGGCGGATGGGGTTACCTGCTGCTGTCCCGGGTGACCTCGTGGAACGGGTGGCTGCGCGTCCTCGTCCTGGCGCTGTCGCTCGCCGCGGCCCTGGGCTTCCTGGTCGCCGCCAAGCTGCCCGCGCGAGCAGTCCCGGCCGCGCTGGGCTTGGCCCTGACCGCCGCGCTGGCCGGGCCCGCGGCATACAGCGTGGCGACGGTGGCGACCGGCCACACCGGCTCGATCGTCCTCGCGGGTCCGGTCACCGCCGGTGGTCCCGGCCGCGGACCCGGAGGTATGCCGCCCGGCGGCGCCCCCGCCGGGGCACCGGGGGTTCCCGGCGGGACCGGCACGAGTCGTGGGCTGCCAGGGGCCGGTGGTCCGCCGCCGGGCGGAACGATGGGCCCGCCGGGCGGCGGGTTCGATGGCGCACCGGGCGGGTTCGGTGGCGCACCGGGCGGCATGGGCGGGCTGCTCAACGCCGCGCTGCCGAACACCGAGGTGGTCCAGGCGCTGTCGGCGAATGCCTCGTCCTACACGTGGGTCGCCGCCGCGGTCGGATCGCAGACCGCCGCCGGGCTCCAGCTCGGCACCGCGCTGCCGGTGATGGCGGTCGGCGGCTTCAACGGATCAGACCCCAGTCCCACCCTGGCCCAGTTCCAGGCCTTTGTCGCCGACGGGCGGATCCACTACCTCGCGGGCGGCGGCGGGTTCGGGCCGCAGAACGGCGGAAGCCGCGCCCCCGCCGAGATCGCGAGCTGGGTGGCGGCAAGCTTCACCCGGGTGACGATCGGCGGGTCGACGTTCTACGACCTCACCCAGCCGGTGTCCGCCCCGAGCAGCGGAAGCGGCAGCGCGGCCGGTGCCGGCGGCACCTCCGGCACGACCGGGACGGCCTGACATGGCGGCCGTGCCCTGGCCGGCCGCCCGGCCCGACCTGCGCTGGCAGGTGGGTCGCTTCGCCGTGGTCGGCGCACTGTGCACGGTGCTGCACCTGGGCCTCTTCGCCGTGCTGCACCATTGGTGGTCCGCGCAGGTCGCCAACGTGGGTGCCTTGGTCCTTGCCACGGTGGTCAACACCGCCCTCAACCGGACCTGGACCTTCCACGCCACCGGGTCGGGAGCGGCCCGCCAACAGGTGCAGGCCTTCGGGGTCTTCCTCCTCACCTGGGGCGCGACGAGCGGCGGGCTGGCCGTGCTCGACGCCCTCGCCCCGCAGGCCGGGACGGCGGTCAAGACGCTGGCCTTGGGAGCCGCGACGGCCGTCTCGACAATGGTGCGTTTCGTCGTGATGCGGCGCTGGATCTTCGCCCCGCCACGCAGTGTGGCGGTCGACGGGCCCGATGGCGGAGGCGGCGGGATTTGAACCCGCGAGGGGTGTTATCCCCAACCCACTTAGCAGGCGGGCGCACTAGGCCACTATGCGACGCCTCCGTGCTCCCCGGAGTCGCGGGAGCCGTCACAGATTACCGGGTGGCGGCGTGTCAACCAACTGGAGGCCTGGCGCGTCCCCCCGTCGATGACAACTCGTCGGACAGGGCACAATTGTCCCCAGACCAGGGGGCCTGTCGTTGAGCACCCCGCCGACCCGACCGGAGGTGCGATGAGCCACGCCGACCGGCATGCCGTGCCCCTCGGCGACCGGGCCCGCCGTCGGGTCCTGTCGCAGCGCGCTGCGCGCCGATCGGCGGACCTCACCCTCATGGGCACCCTGCTGCCTGGTTCGGGTCTGCTGCGCACCAGATACCACCGACTCGGCGCGATCGTCCTGGCCCTTGTCGTGCTGGGGACCCTCGCAACGATCGGCGCCTTGCTCTTCCTCGGCCCGACCAAGGCGGCGCTGGCGGTCGCGGTGCGTCCTACCTTGCTGCTGGCCGCGGCAGCCCTGGTCGTCTTCGGCGGGCTGATCTGGGTCTGGACGATCGTGCTCACCCACCGCGGGACCAGTGACCCGCTGCTGACCCGCCGGCAACGCAACGGACTGCGCACCCTCACCGCGATTCTCTGCGTCGCGGTGATCCTGCCGCTGGGCACCGTGGCCAGCTACTCACTCATCCAACGCGACGTCGTCGGGACGCTCTTCACCACCGTCGACGCACCGGCCGGTGGCGACGAAGCGGGCCCGGACGCCCGTCCCGGCAGCGGCCCGGACCCCTGGGCGGGGGTCAACCGGGTCAACGTCCTGCTACTGGGTTCGGACGCCGGCGATGACCGGATCGGCACCCGAACCGACTCGATGATCGTCGCGAGCATCAACCCGCAGACCGGCGAGACCCTGCTGTTCAGCCTGCCTCGCAACCTTGAGAACGTTCCGTTCCCCAAGTCCAATCCGCTCTACCAGCAGTTCCCGCGGGGCTACAACTGCGGCCCGCCGGACTGCCTGCTCAACGGTGTCTGGTCACTGGCCGAGGCCAACAAGAAGCTGTTCGTCGGCGACCGCAACCCCGGCCTCACCACCATCCGTGGCGTCATCCAGGAGATCACCGGACTGCGGATGCACTACACGACGGTCGTCGACCTCAAGGGTTTCGAGTCGCTCGTCGACGCAATGGGCGGGGTGGTCGTCAACGTGCGCGACAAGCTGCCGATCGGTGGTCACCTCAGCGCGGCCGGGAAGCTCGTCGGGGTGGACGAGTGGATCAAGCCGGGGACCCAGTTGCTCAATGGCTACTACGCCCTGTGGTTCGCCCGGTCCCGCCTGGCCAGCGACGACTACGACCGGATGCGCCGGCAGCGCTGCCTGGTCGGCAAGATCCTCGACCAGGTCAACCCGGTGTCGATGCTGCAGAAGTACCCAGCCCTGGCCCAGGTCGCCCGGGACAACATCCGCACCGACATCCCCGCCGACGAGTTGCCGGCCTGGATGGAGTTGGTCCAGCGGATCAAGGGCTCGACGATCCAGTCCCTCACCTTCACCAGCCAGAACATCACCCCCGGCAACCCGGACTTCAAGAAGATCAAGACGATGATCCGCGAGGCGATGTATCCCGAACTGCGCACGGCCACCCCGACCGTGACCGGACCGACCAAGTCCACGCCCACGAAGTCCACGCCGACCCGGACCGCGACGAGCACCAAGTCGACGTCGAGCTCGACGACCAGCCGCACCTCGGACACGCTCGTCGACCTCGAGGACGCCTGCTAACCCCGGACGTTGCCCAACTTGTTGGGCAGGGCCATCCTCCGCCCACCGAATGCCAGCGAATGCCCGAATGCCAGCGACCCCCCGGACGAATCCGGGGGGTCGTTGGTCGCTGACGCGTCAGCTACGTGAAACTCGCGAGATCAGAGCGGACGCACCGCGTCAGCCTGCGGGCCCTTCGGGCCCTGGGTGACCTCGAACTCGACGCGCTGCGCCTCGTCGAGCGTCCGGTAACCCTGGGTCTGGATCGCGGAGTAGTGAACGAAAACGTCGGGGCCGCCGCCGTCCTGGGCGATGAAGCCAAAGCCCTTCTCAGCGTTGAACCACTTGACGGTTCCCTGTGCCATGGGGACAACTCTCTCTGTAACTGGACACTGGAGCCCGCACCTCGCGGACTCCGGTGCTGCCGCCTACCCCACCACACTCGAGACCGGCCCGGTGTGTGGACTCGACGTCGCCGTCCCGGAGGGCGATGGCGTCGTGTCCGTCCTGCGAGGAACCGCAACTGCAACCGGCGCTGACGTTAGCACGCACGGCAGAATTGGGCACCCGGTCTGACGACGAAAGTCCTGATACTGGCGAGTAGTCTCAGCGGCCGGGCGGAACGGGGGCGACGGTTCACACCTCGGCCGTCGGGGCACCATCGACCGCGTGGCTGTGCGGGCCGATGCCCCGGACGGATACGGCGGGCGCCCGGTCACCCCGGATCGACGCGACCATGTCCGCGACTCGCCGGGTGGCCCGCACGTCGTGGGCCCGGAAGACGGTGGCCCCTAGCCACGCCGCAACGGCGGTTGCCGCGAGGCTTCCCTCAAGCCGTTCGTCGGCTTCGAGGTCGAGGGTCTCACCGACGAAATCCTTGCGGGACAGGGCCTGCAGGACCGGGAACCCCAAGGCCGTCACGTCAGCCGTGTGCCGCAGGACCCGCAGCGAATGGGTCGTCGTCTTGCCGAAGTCCAAGGTGGGGTCGACGAGAACTCGCTCGGGCGGCATACCGGCCGCGACGGCGGGGGCCGCCCCGAGCCGGAGGGTCTCCACGACAT
>CAZNLX010000125.1:0-5651 GCA_964573925.1 uncultured Intrasporangiaceae bacterium | reverse complement strand
GACTGCGTCGACGCGGCGATCTCCTCGATGAGCCTGGGCCCCGGCCACAACCCCACCGAGAGCCTCGTCGCGATGCTCGAGGGCACGCCCTACCACGCCGAACTCGACGAGGGACGGCTCATCAAGATCAAGGAGTACTTCGCCGGGATCCGGCCCAAGTACGCCGAATTCGCCTCCAACATCGTCGGCGTCGAAACCGAGATCTTCAAGAGCCAGATCCCCGGCGGGATGATCTCCAACATGGAGAGCCAGCTCAAGGCTCAGGGGGCCGCGCACCGGATCAAGGAGGTCCTCGAGGAGGTCCCGCGGGTGCGCGCCGACGCCGGCTACCCGCCCCTGGTCACCCCGTCGAGCCAGATCGTCGGCACCCAGGCGGTCTTCAACGTGATGATGGGCCGCTACAAGGTGCTCACCGGCGAGTTCGCCGACGTCATGCTCGGCTACTACGGCTCGACCCTCGGCACGCCCAACCCCGAGGTCGTCGAGATCGCCCGCCAGCAGGCCAAGAAGGACCCCATCACGGTCCGTCCGGCCGACCTGCTGCCGGACGAATGGGACCGCGACCGCGAAGAAGCCGCCGCACTCCAGGGCTTCAACGGCAGCGACGAGGACGTCCTCACCTACGCGATGTTCCCCAAGGTGGCCCCCACCTTCTTCGGCACCCGCGCCGAAGGCCCCAAGAACGTCGGCAAGGACCCGGCCACCATCGAGGCGGAGAAGGCCGCCGCCGCCGCGGGCGCCCAGCCCGGTTCGCCGGTCCGCACCCCCATCCGCTACAAGGTCATCGTCAACGGCGCTCCCCACAGCGTCTCGGTCCAGCCTTCGTGAGGTAGACACCGTGGCACAGCAGACCATGCAGGAGAAGATCGCTGCCCTCCGTGAGCGGCGCGCCCAGGTGGCCGCCGCAGGCGGGGAGAAGCGCGTCGCCAAGCAGCACGAGCAGGGCAAGCTCACCGCGCGTGAGCGGATCGCCGCGCTCGTCGACCCCGACTCCTTCCAGGAGGTGGGGGTCTATGCCGAACACCGGGCCGAGCGGTTCGGGATGTCCGGCAAGTCCGTGCCGAGCGACGGGGTCGTCGTCGGGCAGGGCACCGTGCTCGGTCGGCTCGTCCACGTCGCCAGCCAGGACTTCACCGTCCTGGGCGGCACCGTGGGTGAGTTGCACGCCGAGAAGATCGCCGCGACGGCCAACCTCGCCCTGCGGACCGGATCGCCCTTCGTGTGCATCAACGACTCCGGCGGTGCCCGGGTGCAGGAGGGCGTCGACGCCCTCAACGGATGCGGACACATCTTCTACGGCAACGTCCTGCTCTCCGGGGTGGTCCCGCAGATCTCGATCATCGCCGGACCCTGTGCGGGAGCGGCGGCATACTCTCCCGCGCTCACCGACTTCATCATCCAGACCAAGGCCGGCCAGATGTACATCACCGGGCCGGACGTCATCAAGCAGGTGACCGGCGAGGAGGTGAGCCACGAGAACCTCGGTGGCCCCGGTGTGCACGCCACCCGCTCGGGCAACGTCCACTTCGTCGCCGAGGACGACGAGCAGGCGATGCTCCTCACCAAGAAGCTGCTGTCCTTCCTCCCGCAGAACAACACCGAGGACCCGCCGGAGCTCGAGCACGACGGCAACGTCGAGGACAACGACTTCCTCAACTCGATCATCCCCGACGACTACCGCAAGCCCTACGACGTGCGCGACATCATCGCCAACGTCGTCGACGACGGCGACTTCCTCGAGGTGCACGCCGGCTTCGCCGCCAACGCGGTCGTCGGCTTCGGCCGGATCGTCGGCCGCTCGGTCGGGGTGATCGCCAACCAGCCCAACTTCATGTCCGGCGTCATCGACATCGACGCCTCGGACAAGATCGCCCGCTTCGTGCGCTTCTGCAATGCCTTCAACGTCCCGCTGCTCACCTTCGTCGACACGCCCGGATACATGCCCGGGGTCGACCAGGAATACAACGGGATCATCCGGCACGGCGCCAAGGTCCTGTTCGCCTACTCGGCGGCCACCGTCCCCAAGGTCACCGTGGTCCTGCGCAAGGCCTTCGGCGGCGCGTTCATCGCCATGTGCTCCCGGGCACTCGGTGCCGACCGGGTCTTCGCGTGGCCGTCGGCCGAGATCGCGGTCATGGGTGCCGAGGGTGCCGCAGGGATCGTCTTCCGCAAGGAGATCGCGGGAGCGGACGACCCGGAGAGCAAGCGTCAGGAGCTCATCGACGACTACCGGGACACCTTCGCCAATCCCTACGTGGCCAGCGCCCACAGCCTCGTCGACGACGTGATCATCCCCGCCGAGACCCGGCGGATGGTCGCCCAGGCGTTCGAGGCGCAGACGACCAAGCGCGAACTTCGCCCGCCGAAGAAGCACGGCCTCATGCCGATGTGACCGGACGACGCCCACGAGAGGAGCAGCCATGACCACGACCCCGAGCGAGGTCGCCCGGCTCGTCGACGTCGTCGAGGAGTTGCAGCGGCGGATCGCCAAGCTGGAGAAGCAGCTGGCCGAGGCGAGCGAGCAGCCGCGCGGCCCGGTGCCGATCGACACCATCCTGGCCATCTCGGCGGCCGTCGCGGCATACCTGGGCAAGAAGGCCACGGTGCGCCAGATCCACTACAGCCACAGCAATTCGTGGGCCAGGTCGGGACGTTCGGCCATCCACGCCTCGCACACCTTCACGCACACCCGGTCGCACTGACCGGGCGCGATCGTCCAGCCAGATCGTTCACGTCAGATCGTCCACGTCAAGGAGCGCACATGCGACTCAAGGTCACCGTCGACGGTGTCGACTACGACGTCGTCGTCGACGTCGAGGCCGAGCCCAGGCCCGCCCTCGGCGGTTTCGTCTTCTCCTCCACGGGCACCGCGAGCGCCCCACGCTCGGGGCCGGTGGCGCCCGCGGGCGAGGCCGCGGGTGCCGGCGGCGGCGAGAACGCCCTGCGTGCACCGATCGCCGGCACCGTGCGTCAGGTCAACGTGCAGGTCGGCCAGGAGGTGGCCGAGGGCGACACGCTCATCATCCTCGAGGCGATGAAGATGGAGACCGAGATCACCGCCCCGGTCGCCGGCACGGTGAAGGACGTGCCGGTGAAGGTCGGCTCGGCCGTCCAGGGCGGCGACATCCTCGTCGACTTCGAATAGCTCTCTGTCCCAGGCGAGTTCGCGCTCGCCTGGGTGCTCGGCCCACACAGGTATGCCGCGCGCGGACTCCGCGCGCGGCATACCTGTGTGTGGGGTTCCCCTCCCTGGGTGCCGGACGGCGGGACCCCTCGCTCCGGTGGCCGGATGGCAGGGCCTCGGCAGAGTCGTTCATGCGGTGGTCAGGAGTGTGATCGGTCGGCTGTGTGGTGTCGTGGTCCTGCCGCGATGCGGGTCCAGCCGGCCAGGCGCAGGAGGCTGATGGCGGTGTTGCGCAGGATGGCCATGACATGGGGTCCGTTGCCGACGCGGAGTTGGTGTCGGTCTTCGTCGAAGACCACGTCGCGGACCCAGTGCAGCGCGTTCTCGATGCCCCAGTGGCCTTGGATCCGGGAGGCCACCAGCGGAGGCGTCACGTGCTCCATGGGGGCCGAGCAGATGGCGTAGCCGACCTCGACGTGCTTGCGGCCGTTGATGATTCGGGCCCGTCGGACTTGCAGGACTTGGGCCGCGCCGGGCCAGTCGACCCAAGTCGGGACGTCGACGGCCTTGACGGTTCCCCCGCGTTGCCGCCGCTCACTGATCGGGTAAGCCCATCACCCGCCCAGGGCGATCCACTCACACGATGATGCTCGGCCCCCTAGGCGGAGTCAGTGGCCGACGAGGTCGGCGGGGGCGGACTTCACCTCACCGCGGTGTCGGGCCCCGACACCGTGACCGACTCCGGGGATCGCCTCCCAACCACGCCCTGGGGGCTAGCCCGACCCGCGCGTTTTGTCCGAAAGATCCTTCGTGTGGCGGTATGTATATAGTCCAATCGGATGATTAGGACATCCTAATCCTGTTGAAGTGATTGCGCAGGAGCACCTGCCTGGTTACAAAGTGACGAGAAGCACGTCACACAGTGATCAGAAGCACGTCGAGGCCGGTGGCGACGGCCCGGCATCGCGGTTCTCTATTCGGGGCTTTCGAGGGGAAGGGGCAATCAGCGTGCGCATCTTCGTTTCCGCAATTCTTGCCGTCATGCTCGGGTGGTCGGCTCCGGCCGCCTCGGCTCTCGGGGGTGCACCCCAGGCGGATGACGGCAAGCGGGACGGCAAGATCACCGTCCGGGCCGATCTGCAGACCAAGAAGGCCCAGAACAAGGCCGGCGAGACGACCACGGCGATGCGCCTGGCGGCCGCCAAGGCGCAGGCCGCCAAGGGCAAGAAGACCCCCGTGCTCACCACCGCGGGGATCGAGGCCGAACTCGCGCGGGAGCCGGAGAAGGCCGACGTCGAACGCGAGATGCAGGTCGGCAAGGAGGAATTCGACCGCAAGGCCAAGGGGCTTGCCGCACGGGGCGCCGGCGGCGCCAAGCGCAGCGTCGCCGACATCGTGAGCGTCGACCCGCGCCCCGGGTGCACCCAGATCGTCTGCACCCAACCCGACTTCTACGCCACGCCCAACTACGCGAACAGCCCGCTGCGCATGCCCGACGCCCTCGTCTCGGTCACGAGCGCCGCGGGCACCGGGGCGGCGCTCGCCGCCGAGGTCGACCTGCAGACCGGGGCCGTCACCGCGGTGTCCGTGCCGGAGGGCTCGGGCGGCAGCGGCTATGCCGTCGACGAGGTCGTCGTGCTCACGAGCGTCGGCTCGGGCGCCTACAGCGACAGCCAGTCCGGCACCCCCGACGTGGGGACCGGCACCGGCGCCGTCGCACGCGTGTCCGCGGTCGACCCCGGCACGGGTGCGATCACCGCGGTCGAGGTCACCTCGGGCGGCACCGGCTACGTCACCGCAGGCATCCGCAAGTTCGTCGACACCCTGCCTGGGCTGGGCGTCGAGGGGAGCAACAACCTCAAGCAGTACATCCCGATCGCGGTTCCCGACACGACGACCTACCCGGGCAGCGACTACTACGAGATCGCCCTCGTCCAGTACACCGAGCAGATGCACAGCGACCTGCCCGCGACCCTCCTGCGCGGCTACGTCCAGCTGTCAACCGCCGTGGTCCCGGGTGGGCACATCCCCCTCACCATGCCTTCCGGTGCGATCACCCTGCCCGGTGGTGCCCAGGCCTACGCCGTGGACCGCCCCAGCTACCTCGGCCCGTTCATCGCGGCCACCAAGGACCGGCCGGTGCGCATCCTCTTCCGAAACCTCCTGCCGACCGGCCAGGCCGGCAACCTCTTCCTGCCGGTCGACATGACGGTCATGGGCGCGGGCATGGGCCCGGCCATGGACCAGAACATGCCGCACGACGACCAGTTGCCGATGTGCGCGGACCAGCCCAAGCCGGCCGGCTGCTTCGCCGAGAACCGCGCCACGCTGCACCTGCACGGCGGGATCACCCCGTGGATCTCCGACGGCACGCCGCACCAGTGGATCACCCCCGCCGGCGAGAACACGGCATACCCCAAGGGCGTCTCGGTGCAGAACGTCCCCGACATGCCCGACCCCGGGCCCGGCGCGCAGACCTTCTTCTACACCAACCAGCAGAGCGCGCGGCTGATGTTCTACCACGACC
>CAZNLX010000124.1:0-5665 GCA_964573925.1 uncultured Intrasporangiaceae bacterium | reverse complement strand
CCGCAGGACGAGTGGACCGTGTGGCGCACCGACGGGGCGGCGCTCACCGAACTGGGCGGTTGACCGGGTCGTAGCGGGGCACCCAGACCCGCAGCCAGGCGGCACCGGCCCAGGCGAGCAGGCCCATCGCCACCGAGGCGGTGCCCAGTGACGCGACGACGGCCACGGCCGACACCAGGGCCGGTCCCCCGGCCCAGCCGACATCGCCCATGAGCCGCCAACCGCCGAGGAACTGCGCCCGACCGAGCTCGGGAGACGCATCCGCGCCGAGGGTCATGAGGATGCCCGACCCGATGCCGTTGCCGATGCCCAGGACGGTGGCCACGACGACCAGACCCCAGAAGGTCGACGCCAACGGGACCACGAGCATCCCCAGCCCGAGGACCACCATCGAGGGCACGGCGACATGGACCCGGCCGAATCGGTCCATCGCCCACCCGGCGGGATAGAACAGGAGCATGTCGGCCGCCCCCGACAGCCCGAAGACGATGCTCGTCGAGGCGGCGTCCAGCCCGATGGCCTCGGCCCACAGCGGAACGATGGCATTGCGGGCCGCTCGGGCGGCCGCCACCGCGAGCACGCCGATACCGAGGGTCGTGAGCACCCGGCGGTGAGCGCTGAGCACCGACCAGACCGAAAGCCGTTGCGGCGCCTCAAGACTCGCTGCTCCCGCCCGACGCGCCCGATCACGCAGCGCGAGGTCCGGGGTGACCGCGACGAGCACTGCCGCGGCGAGCGCGGCGACCGCGCCCACGGCATACGGGCCGATCGAACCCCACCACGACAAGGTGAGGGCACCGATGAACGGGCCGACGAAGATGCCCACCCGATGCACCCCGCCGAGGGTGGACAGGGCCCGCGCCCGCAGCGACGGCGCGACCGCCTCGGTGAGGTAGGCGTGCCGGGCCAGCCCAAAGACCGAGCCGGCCAGCCCGAGGGCGAGCACCGCGGCCGCCAGGGCGAGCACCGACGGCGCCAGCCCAGCAGCGATCATCGCGACGACCTCGGCGAGGCTTGCGGCGAGCAGAGCGCTGCGCTCCCCGATCCGGGCCGCGAGCGCGCCGGCCGGCAGATCACCGAGCAGCATCCCCACCCCGAGCAGGGCGACGACGACCGCCGCGGTGCCCACGCTGGCCCCGAGGTCGCGGGCGGTGAGGGCGAGCACCGGCAGCACGGCGCCGGTCCCGACCGACGACAGGATCGTCGGCCCGTATGCCGCGACCGCGATGGGCCGCAGGCTCGTCACCTGAGGGGCACTGCTCACCTGCCGCACTGTATGCCGTGCCGCGGCCCTCCCGTCGTCCCGCTCAGCCTCCGTCCTGACGCACCCGCACCGCTCGGAAATCCCTTGAGCGGAGCAGGCGCACGGCATACCGTCGGCGGTACACGAGAGAGGAGGTGGTCAGGTAGTGAGTTCCTATCGGACACGTGAGGTGGCTGCGCGGTAGCGCAACCGTCCCCTGACTCCGGTCAGACTCGGGACCATGCGACCGCAATCCCAGCAGTCGCCGCGGCCCGTGGGCAGGCACGTTTCGTCCAGCGTGCACGCCGGCCCGCCGTCACAGGCGGACCCGCTCCCCACGGGCCGTTCCCATGTCCAGCCGCGCCCTGAGCGCCTCGCGGGCCCGCTGGAGCCTCTTGCGAACCGCCGCAGCCGACAGCCCGAGGACCACACCGATCTGTTCGCCGGTCAACCCATCCCAGTAGGCCAGCGTGACGATCTCCCGATCGGCCTCGGGCAAGATCGCCAGGGCGTGGCGGAGGCGCTCAGTCAGTTCCGGACCGGTGTCGTATGCCGCCCCCGCCTCGCCCACTGCGGCTGATGGCCCAGCACCCGGGTCCCAGCCGCCCCACCCCGCCCGAGAACCCCCAACGGTTCCGGAGCCGACGGACAACGCGGCCCGCAGCCGTTCGGTCGCGGCCAGGCGCCTGGTGCCCGAGCGCCGGTGGTTGGCCAATTCGCGGCGGGCCACGCCGATGAGCCAGGCGACGGCGGCTTCGTCGTCGAGCGGGATGTCGTCGATGCGCCGCCAGGCGGTGAGCAGCACGCGCTGATGGACATCGGCGGCATCGTCGCGAGGATCGGTGCGTCGTCCGAGGTAGGCCAGCACGCGGGGACCGGCGCGACGCGCCAGGTCCTCGAACCGGCTGTGGACATCGGTGGTGTCCCGGCTGGTCACGGGCAGGCCGCCGTCCCGTTGGCCGCGAAGAAGTCCTTGATCGCCCTGAGATCTCCGGCGCCCACCTTGTCGCGGATCGGCCGCCAGGCGTTGTCGCCGAGGACGTGCAGGGCGTTCAATTCGTCGAAGAGGCCCGCGATGTGCTCCCCCGCCACCCGGACCCCGGCGGGATCGTTGCGACGGTCGGCCCTCAGTGCCTCGCAGGCCCACGACGACTGACCCTCGAAGAGCAACGAGGCCCGCAGCCCGACGACTTGCTGGCGAACTCCCGCTCCGCGGGGCGGACAATCCCCGAGCACCTGGGCCGCCGATCGCTGGGCGACCCGCTGGCGAACCTGAGCCCACGACTGCCCGGCCGGCAACGACCCGGACGGTTCAGGGAGCGCCGCGATGAGGGCACCCAGGTCCGGGGCGCACATGTCCACCCATTCGCTGCGGTCCGGGTCTTCTCCCATCCCACTGCCGAACTCGCCGGTCTGCGCCCGGAAGATGCGATCGGCGGCATACGCCGTTGTGGGGACGAGGACCGCCGCGCCGAGCACGGCCGCAACGATCCGCTGACGGCGCCGCACTGCCCGGGCACGGGAGGCTTCGACCACGCCAACGGCGATGATCTCGCGGGCCACGGCGACCGAGTGTTCGGCAGCGACGTCCACGGGTAGGGGACGCCAAGGGTCGGCGTTCGAGAGCAGGGTGTCCAGATCGTCGGTCATGGGTTCCTCCGGTCGGCGGTCAGGGTCACTTCACCCCAGCACTGTCCGCCAGCCCGCGCGGTGTGACTGCGCCGACCCGACATGCCGCTCGCTCACCGATGACTTCACCGATTGTGGCTCCGCGGCTCAGGGCTGGCGGCGGGTCACCGTCCAGGCGTCCGGCTCGTCGAGCATGGGCAGCTCCCCGGACGGCGCCGCATAGACCAGCCGGTCGTGCAACCGGCTGGAGCGGCCCGCCCAGAACTCGACCTCGACCGGTCGCACCCGGAAGCCCGCCCAACTCGGCGGAACCGGCACGTCGTCCGCGCTGCCCCGATCAGGGAACTGCGCGGCATACCGGTCGAACTCGGCGAGCAGCACGGCCCGGGAGGCGACCGGATCGGACTGGTGCGAGGCCCAGGCCGCGATCCGCGACCCCCACGGACGCTGCCCGAAGTAACCCGCGAGCGCCTCCGCCTCGACCGGCTCGGCGACGCCCCGGAAGCGCACCACCCGGAACAGTTCGGGCCAGCCGAGCGAGGCGGCCACCCGCGGATTCGCGGCGATCTCGCGCGCCTTCGCCGACCCCGCGTCGGTGACAAAGCCCGGCCCTCGCGGGTCGAGGAAGCGCATGAGCACCGTGCGCACATTGGGCGCCCCCGAGGCGTCGACGGTGGCGAACTGCAACGCCAGCCCCTCGGGCGACTCCGCAGCATGCACCCCCTCGGCGCGGGCCTGGCCGATCCATCGGGTCAGCTGGTCGTAGGGGGTGGGCGCAAGGTCGGCTTCGTCGAGCCCCTCGCCGGTGTAGTCCACGCGGTCGGTCACCCTCCGAGCGTAGGCTTCCGGCAACACGCCGCGCACGAAAGGGTCCCGTCCCATGGCCACAGGCAAAGTCGTCGGGTATGCCGTGAAGTACGGCGTCAAGTACGGCCCGCACATCGTCGTGGCGGCCAAGGCGCTGAAGGAGCCGGCGACGGCATACGCCCAGAAGAAGTTGGCCGAGACCAAGGCCCGTCGCGCCGCGTTCGCCGAGGCGAGCACCCTGCAGGGCGGCACGGTGCTGCGGGTCTTCCACCAGGGCGAGCCGGTCTGGGTGGTCTACAGCGGGGAGGAGCCGGTGAGTTCGCACCCGGCCGTCGAAGCGACCCTCGCCCAGCTCGTCGAGCGGGCCGATCTCAGCCTGCGGGTCGTCCCCGAGCCGACCTCCGGACCGACCCATCGGATCGCTGCGGCGGGCGGCCAGGTGGCCGGGAAGGCCCGCGCGGCGCTCAAGCGCACGCGCTAGGCGACGCCGGGCGGGCCGGGCGGTTCGGCGGTTCGGGGCCTCGTCGCGGATGCGGCAGAATCGCAGACGCGTCCGCGCAACCCCACCGTCGCTGTTCGAGGAGTACCCCTGTGACCACCCAGCCGCTCGCCGTCCCCGAGGACCGGTTCAAGCCGGGCCTGGAGGGAATCGTTGCTTGCGAGACCGAGATCGCCGAGCCCGACAAGGAGGGCAGCGCCCTGCGCTACCGCGGGGTCGACATCGAGGACCTGGTCGACAAGGTGTCCTTCGGGCAGGTGTGGGGTCTGCTCGTCGATGGCGCCTTCGAGCCGGGCCTGCCGCCGGCCGAGCCGTTCCCGTTGCCGGTGCACTCCGGCGACGTCCGGGTCGATGTCCAGTCCGCGCTGGCCCAGCTCGCCCCGATTTGGGGTTTCCGTCCGTTGTTCGACATCGATGAGGACGAGGCCCGCGAGAACCTCGCCCGGGCCGCCGTCATGGCGCTGTCCTTCGTCGGCCAGTCCGCCCGGGGCGTCCACAAGCCGATGGTCCCCCAGCGCGAGGTCGACAAGGCCCGCACCATCGTCGAGCGGTTCATGATCCGTTGGCGCGGCGAGCCGGACCCCAAGCACGTCGAGGCCGTCGACGCCTACTGGGTGTCCGCCGCCGAGCACGGGATGAACGCCTCGACGTTCACCGCCCGGGTCATCGCCTCGACCGGTGCCGACGTGGCCGCCTGCCTGTCCGGGGCGGTCGGCGCGATGAGTGGGCCACTGCACGGTGGCGCCCCCTCGCGGGTGCTGCACATGATCGAGGCGGTCGAGAAGACCGGTGACGCGACGGCATACGTCAAGGGGGTGCTGGACCGGGGCGAGCGGCTCATGGGCTTCGGGCACCGGGTCTACCGGGCCGAAGACCCGCGCGCTCGCGTCCTGCGCAAGACGTGTGAGCGGCTCGGCGCACCCCGCTACGAGACCGCGCACGCCCTCGAAGTGGCGGCGCTGTCCGAGTTGCGCGACCGCCGCCCCGACCGGGTCCTCGAGACCAACGTCGAGTTCTGGGCCGCGGTGTTGCTGGACTACGCCGAGGTGCCGCCGTCGATGTTCACGCCGATGTTCACCTGCGCGCGGACGGCCGGTTGGTCGGCGCACATCCTTGAGCAGAAGCGGGCCGCCCGGCTCATCCGCCCGGCGGCGCGCTACATCGGGGTGCGCTCGCAGCGGCCCGAGGACATCCCGGGCTGGCCGCGCCACATCGACCCGCACGACCTCCGCTGAGGCGCGGGTGGGTATGCCGCGCGGCATACCCACCCGGCGTCGGCCCTCAGAGTTGCGGGCCCTCGGCACGCAACTTGTCGACCTCGGCCATCTTGGCCCGGAGATCGGCGAGCCAGTTCTCGGTGTGCTGCCCGACCAGGGCGACGGCCCAGGCCAGCGCCTCCGAGCGTGACCGGGCCACGCCGGCGTCGACGAGGGTGTCGAGCACCTGCCGCTGCGGCTGGCGCAGCCGGGTCATCACCGGCACGGCGA
>CAZNLX010000123.1:0-5697 GCA_964573925.1 uncultured Intrasporangiaceae bacterium | reverse complement strand
CGCCTCGCGTCGGCTCGGGCCCTGCACTGCCGTCCGGCGGGTGAATCGAGGCAGCAGCCACATCGTCACCGCCAGCCCGACGGCCAGGGGAAGGGGGTCGGCCGGCGAGGCACCGGCCCGGGTCATCAGGGCAGCGATCGCGAGCACCCCGAGCGCCCCCACGAGGGCGAGCGCGAGAGTATGCCGCGTCCGCGCCACCATCCCGATCGCCGCGAAGAACACGGCCAGGACGATGGCCAGCACGGTGAAGAGCACCGCCTTGTCCCCCGTGCCGAACGAGGCGATGGCCCACTCCTTGAGCCCGGCCGGGGACAGGTCGACGATGGCCGAGCCGACGGCGACCAGTGGCGAACGGCCGGCGGCGTTGGTGCTGCCGGCCCCGACAAGGACCAGGAGCAGGTCGAGGGCCTCCGCGACGAACAACCCCCAGGCTCCGGCGAGCAGTCCGTCGACGGCATACCCGGTCGTGCCGAGCGCCCACCCGCCCGGGCCGAACGGCTCGCCCGCCGGCTCCGGGAGGTCGTCGACCTCCCATGGGCGGGGACCCGGCTGGCCGGTGTCGGGAGTGCTCACTCCCCCAGTGTCTCCCGAAGATGCCGCGCCAGCGCCCGGAACGCCTGACCGCGGTGCGAGACCGCGTTCTTCTCCGCGGGGGTCAGTTCTGCCGAGGTCCGGGTGTCGCCGTCGACCTGCAGGATCGGGTCGTAGCCGAAACCGTTGGTGCCGCGCGGTGCCCGGGTGAGCGTCCCGCGGAAGACCCCCTCCTCGACCCGTCGACGGCCGTCGGGTAGCGCGAGGGCTGCCGCACAGACGAATCCTGCGCCGCGGTGCTCGTCGCGCACGTCCGAGAGCTGCGCCAGGAGCAGCTCGAGATTGGCCCGGTCGTCGCCGTGTCGGCCCGACCAGCGGGCCGAGAAGATCCCCGGCGCCCCGCCGAGGACGTCGACGGCCAACCCCGAGTCGTCAGCCAGGGCCGGCAAGCCGGTGGCCTGCGCGACGGCCTGGGCCTTGAGCAGCGCGTTCTCGGCGAAGCTCACCCCGTCCTCGACGACGTCGGGCACCTCGGGGAAGTCCGCGAGTCCGACGATGTCGAGGTCCAGTTCGGCCAGCACATCGGCGAGGATCTCGCGCAACTCACCCACCTTGTGAGCGTTGCGGGTGGCCAGGACGATCCGACGGGTCACGACCGCAGCCGCGGGGTCTGAGCCAGGGCGGCCTGCTGGGCGGCGGTGAGGTCGGCGCACCCCTTCGTGGCCAGGTCGAGTAGGCGCCCGAGCAGCTCTCGGTCGAACGGCTCCCCCTCGGCTGTCCCCTGGACCTCGACGAACCGGCCGTCGCCGGTCATGACGACGTTCATGTCGGTCTGCGCGGTCGAGTCCTCCGGGTAGTCCAGGTCGAGCACCGGTTCGCCCTTGACCACGCCGACGGACACCGCGGCGACCGAACCGGTGAGCGGGCTGGCGTTCGCCGGGATGAGCCCGCGTGCCTTGCCGTCGGCGACGGCGTCCGCGAGCGCGACCCACGCCCCGGTGATGGCCGCGGTCCGGGTCCCTCCGTCGGCCTGCAGGACGTCGCAGTCCAGGACGATCGTGTTCTCACCCAACGCCCTCGTATCGATGACAGCGCGCAGCGAACGGCCGACCAGCCGGGAGATCTCGTGGGTCCGCCCGCCGATCTTGCCCTTGACCGACTCGCGGTCCGAGCGGGTGTTCGTCGACCGGGGCAGCATCGCGTATTCCGCGGTCACCCAGCCCTTGCCCTGACCCTTGAGCCAGCGTGGCACGCCCTCGGTGAAGGAGGCCGCACACAGCACCCGGGTCCGCCCGAACTCCACGAGCACCGACCCTTCGGCGTGGTCGAGCCAGTTGCGGGTGATCCGCACCTCGCGGGTCTGGTCGGGGGCCCGTCCGTCATGTCTGCTCACGGCGCACAGACTACGTCGGTATGCCGCCCGGCTCAGACCTCGGTGACCAGGCCGGGCAGCGCGACGTCGACCTCGCCGGGCCACACAGCCGCGGCCTGCGAGCGGCATACCTCGATGTCGTTCCAGGCGGGCATGTGGGTGAGCATGAGTCGCCGCACCCCACCCGCGTCGAGCGCGGCCTGCGCCACCCGGGAGCCGGTCATGTGGATGTTGCGCTCGTCATCGCGGCCGTCGACGAAGGCGGTGTCGGCGAGGACGAGATCGGCACCCGTCATGAGCGGGCCGAGGGCGGGGCAGGTGTCCGTGTCGCCGGTGAAGGAGATCGTCCGCCCGTTGGCCTCGATGCGGTAGCCGTAGGCCTCGACCGGATGGTTGACCCGCCAGGCCTGCAGGTCGAACGGGCCGATGGCGAACCGGCTGCCGTCCGCGACGGTTTCGAACTCGAACTCCTCGACCGGTTTGAAGTGGTGCCCGTAGTACGCCAAGGCCACCCGCTCGGGAGTGTCCGCCGGCCCCCAGACGGGGATGCTGCGGCGCAGCCCGTCGGGTTGGTAACGCTGCATGACGTAGAGCCCGCAGATATCGAGGAAGTGGTCGGCGTGCAGATGGCTCAGGACGACGGCGTCGAGCTCTCGCGGGTCGACGTAGCGCTGGAGCGGGCCGAGGGACCCACTGCCCAGGTCCAGGACGATGCTCCAGGTGCGCCCCTCGTGCGGCGCCTGCAGCAGATAGCACGAGGCAGGCGAGGTCGGGCCGGGGAACGAGCCCGAGCAGCCGACGACGGTGAGGCGCAGGCTCATCCGGGAGCCACCTCCTCGCGGCGGGCCTCGATGGCGGCCTCCGGCCCGAGGAAGCGCCGGGCCAGCCGCGCGAAGACTTGCGGATCACCCGTCGTGACGAACTCGTGCCGGGGAGCGCCCAGACCGTCGGGTCGCAGCGCACCGCCATCGGCGAGGACCCGATAAAGGTCCTTTGCGGTCTCTTCGGCCGAGGACACGAGCGTGACGAGGTCGCCCATGACGTAGGAGATGACGCCGGTGAGCAGCGGGTAGTGCGTGCACCCGAGGATGAGCGTGTCGACCTCGGCATCCTGCAGCGGCGCGAGGTATTCCCTTGCCACGGCGAGCAGTTCGTCGCCGCCGGTGATCCCGTTCTCGACGAACTCGACGAACCGGGGACACGGTTGGGAGGTCACCTCGATGTGCGGGGCCGGCGCGAACGTGTCCGGATAGGCCCGGCTGTGGTGCGTGCCGAGGGTGGAGATCACCCCGACCCGATTGCTCCGGGTCGCTGCCGCAGCGCGGCGCACGGCGGGCCGGATCACCTCGACGACCGGCACGTCGTAGCGTTCGCGAGCGTCGTGGAGCATCGCCGCGCTCGCGGTGTTGCAGGCGATGACCAGCGCCTTGACTCCCCGCTCGACGAGGTGATCGAGGCACTCCAAGGCGAACTCGCGCACCTGTGAGATGGGCCGCGGGCCATAGGGCGTGCGGGCCGTGTCACCGAAGTAGACGAGGGACTCGTGCGGCAACTGGTCGAGCACGGCCCGGGCCACGGTCAACCCCCCGTAGCCCGAGTCGAATATCCCGATGGGAGCGTCCGCCACCTACTCAGGATAAAGAGGTATGCCGCCTACCCCCCAATCATCGGCCGGTCGCCTGGATCACATCATGGGTTCACAGGCTGGCCATGCTCCCTCCATGCCAAGGCCATGTCGCGTTCAGGTCAGGTCCGGTCGAGCCCGGTCAGATCCGGACCGGTCCGTCAGGGCAGCAGGCGCCGCCCCATGAGCGCTCCAACGAGGCTCTCCTGCAGCCAGGTAAGGAACTCGTAGACGGCCGCGGCATACGTCGCGGCGTCCGCGGCGTCGTCGGTGAGCCGGGCGTGCAGAGCCTCGACGTCCTCCTCGGTGTGCAGGCCGAGACGCTCGGCGAGCAGCAGTCGGGTGTCGGTGAGGGCAACGAGGAATGCCTGCGCCCCAGCGTGGTCGACCGCGACCTTGTCACCCTCGGTCACCCCGCGCAGGGCATCGATCGCCACGGTGAGCGCGTCGCTCTTGCGCCGACGCAGGTCCTGTTCGGTCAGCCGGCGGAATTCGGCCGCCACCGCGGGGTCGGCGCGATGGGCGTCCGGGAGGAGCCGGGCCAGCGCCGGGTCGCGGTCGCCCGGATCGGTCCCCCGGGGGAAGGTCTCGGGTGCGCTCACCGAGGACTCCAACGAGGCCACCAGGTCGTCGAAGGGATCACCCGTCGAAGGAATCTCGGGAGCGAGCAGCAAGCGGGTCTGCTCCATGAGCCCGGCGACGATCATCCGCTCGGCCTCGTCGAGCTTCGCGACGTAGCGCTCGCCCTTGCGCCGGAAGGCCCGGGCCATCACTGGTCCTTCTCGAACGTCGACCAGAGTCCGAAGCCCTGCATGGCCATGCAGTCGGTCTCCATCTGCTCGCGGGTGCCGTGCGAGACGACCGCCTTGCCCTTGGTGTGGACGTCCATCATGAGCTTCTCGGCCTGGGCCCGCGGATAGCCGAAGTAGCTCTGGAAGACGTAGGTGACATAGGACATGAGGTTGACCGGGTCGTTCCACACGAGGGTGATCCACGGCAGGGCAGGCTCAAGGGACTGATCCGAGATCACCTCGGGTTCCTTGACCGGTGCCGTGGACACGTCACCAACTCTAGGCTGCTCGGGTGAGCACCAGCACGGCCCTGCTGACCGATCACTACGAACTGACGATGCTGCAGGCGGCCCTGCGGGACGGGACCGCCCACCGCCGCTGCGTCTTCGAAACCTTCACTCGCCGGTTGCCCGAAGGGCGCCGGTATGCCGTCCTGGCCGGCACCGGCCGCCTGCTCGAGGCCATCGAGGCATTCCGGTTCGGGACGGCCGAGATCGAGGACCTGCGCCGCCGGCAGGTCGTCGACGAGGCGACCTGCCAGTGGCTGGCTGGCTATCGGTTCACCGGGGACATCAGTGGGTATGCCGAGGGCGACTGCTACTTCCCCGGCTCGCCGGTCCTCGTCGTCGAGGGGACCTTCGCCGAGGCCGTCGTCCTGGAGACCCTCGTGCTGTCCATCCTCAACCACGACAGCGCCATCGCATCGGCGGCATCGCGGATGACCTCGGCCGCGGCCGGTCGGCCGTGCATCGAGATGGGCTCACGGCGCACCCATGAGCAGGCCGCGGTGGCCGCGGCGCGCGCGGCATACCTCGCGGGGTTCGAGCGGACCTCCAATCTGGAGGCGGGACGGCGCTACGGGGTGCCGACGACCGGCACGTCGGCGCACGCGTTCACCCTCCTGCACGACAGCGAGCGGGACGCCTTCGCCGCGCAACTGACCGCCCTCGGGCCCGGGACGACCGTGCTCGTGGACACCTACGACGTCGAGGCGGCCGTTCGGACGGCGGTCGAGTTGGCCGGGCCCGATCTCGGCGCGGTGCTACTTGACTCCGGCGACCTGCTGGTCCACGCTCGCGAGGTCCGCGCCCTGCTCGACATCGCCCGCTCGCTTGGCGAGGACCAGGCCGCGCTGATCGTCTCGCACTCCGGCGTGGTCGAGGGAAGCGTCATGGCCTGTCTGCCGGAACTGGATGGCATCGCGCTGGGCCGCGGGGTGGGCTATTGCGAAGGGGTCAGGCTCACCTTTGAGCAGGATGCCTTTGTTGCTGCGGCCATTCTGCGGGTCTAGAGGTCATCCTGAAAGTGGGGGCGAACTCACAATCCCCGCGCTTCGCACGGGGATTGTGAGATTGCCGGATGTCTTCAGGATCACTTCG
>CAZNLX010000122.1:0-5776 GCA_964573925.1 uncultured Intrasporangiaceae bacterium | reverse complement strand
TGCGGGCCTCGTCGATGAGGATCGAGTCGACCTCGTCGACGATGGCGAAGTTGTGGCCGCGCTGGACCAGCTCGGCCGGCGACCACGCCATGTTGTCGCGCAGGTAGTCGAAGCCGAACTCGTTGTTCGTCCCGTAGGTGATGTCCTTGGCATACTCGGCGCGCCGCTGGTCCGGCGTCATCGACGCGAGGATGCACCCGGTCTCCAGACCGAGCATCCGGTGGATGCGGCCCATGAGTTCGGACTGGTACTCGGCGAGGTAATCGTTGACGGTGATGACGTGGACGCCCTTGCCGGTGAGCGCATTGAGATAGGACGGCAGGGTCGCGACCAGGGTCTTGCCCTCACCGGTGCGCATCTCGGCGACATTCCCTTGGTGGAGCGCGACCCCACCCATGATCTGGACGTCGAAGTGCCGCTTGCCCAGGGTCCGCTTGGACGCCTCGCGGACCGCCGCGAAGGCCTCCGGGAGGATGGCGTCGAGGGTCTCCCCGTCGGCCAGGCGCTTCTTGAAGGTGTCGGTCTCACCCCGCAACTCGGCGTCGGTGAGCTTCTCGAAGTCCTCCTCAAGGACATTGACCTGGCGGGCCACCGCTTCGAGTCGCTTGACGACCCGGCCTTCGCCGGCACGCAGCAACTTCTCGAACACCTTGGCCACAGGAACTCCTCGAACGACGAACGGGAATCGGCCCACCGGGGGCCAGAGACCCAGGGTAGTGCCCGGGCCGATGGGCCACCTCCCCAACGCCCACGCCGGACCCCCGGGTTCCGGACCGTTTCGCATTGTCGCAGTTGTCGGAGTTGCGGATCCTCACCGAGGCCAGCCTCGACTCGTTCGCGGTGGGGCCGGTCAACACTTCGACCAGCCTCCGGCCGACGAGACCGACCCCACCGTGCAGCGGGCCGCCTTCGGCTGCCGCTCGGGGCACCGCGGCGGATGATCGGGTCGGCCGAAGTTGTCATCGGAGCGGTCGGCTCGCCAGGCTTGGCAGTATGCCGCCCGAACCGACCACCCCCGGACCCGCGGATCCCGACGCGCTGCCCTTCCCAGCCTGCGTTCCCGACCTGAGCGACGACGCGGTCACCCTCTCCGCTCATCGCGCGGCGGACCTGCTGCGGATCGTCGAACAGTGCGCCAGCCCCGAGATGCAGCGCTGGGTCCCGGTCCCGCAGCCCTACCAGGGGCACCACGCGCAGGAGTTCCTCGACCGCGTCGCCGCTGGCTGGACCGACCCGCAAGGGCGGCGGGAGTGGGCGATCCGCGACGGCGACGGCACCTATCTGGGCACCGTCGGCCTGTTCGATCGGTCCGCGAGCCGCGCCGAGGTGGGTTATGCCCTGCACCCGGATGCCCGCGGCCGCGGCGTGGCGGCCCGGGCGGTCCGGCTCGCCTGCCGATGGGCCTTCGACCAGGGAGTTCGGGTGGTCCAGTGGCGCGCCGAGGTGGGCAACTGGGCCTCGCGGCGGGTGGCCTGGGCATGCGGCTTCGACCAGCCGGTCGTGGTGCGCGGCAACGGCCTCGACGCGGCTGAGGCACCTCGTGACATGTGGCACGCCACCGTGTTGGCGACCGAGCCGATGCGCCCTCGGACCCGGTGGCTCACCGCTGCGGAGGCGACCGGCGAGCGCGTGCGGCTGCGCGAGTTCACCGAGGCCGACGAACACTGGCTCCCCGAGGTGCGTGACGAACGGGCGGCCCGCTTCCTCACCTCGGGACTACCGTCCCGGCAGGGGTATGCCGCCTGGCTCACCCGACAGCGCGATCAGGCCTGCGCCGGGGAGGCGATCCAGTGGGCCGTGGCCGCACGGCATACCGACGAGGTGGTCGGCGGGATCGTGCTCTCCCAGCTGGCGCACCCGCGCACGGCGGGCACGGCGACGCTCGGTTACTGGCTCCTGCCGCAGTGGCGGGGCCAGGGTCTCATGGCGCAGGCGCTCGACCTGGCGCTGCCGCTCGCCTTTGCCCGCGGTGAGCCGGGCCTGGGCCTGCGAGCAGTTCGCGCGGTCACCGACGCGACGAATCTCGAGTCGGCGCGGGTCCTGCGCGCGGCCGGCTTCCGCTCGGCCGGGCGGGAACGGACCGCCTACACCCACGCGGGCGAGGCTCCCACGGACGCGCTGGTGTTCGACCTGCTGGCCACCGACGACCGCGAGGACCAGCGGGTTCGCCCACTGTCCGCGCCGGTCATCGAGACCGAGCGACTGCGGCTGCGGCCGTGGTGCGAAACCGACCGGCCGAACCCAGCCGACGACCCCGACGCCGCCGCCCTGCGGTTCATGCCCGCCGGGGCCCAGCCCGGACATTCCGACTTCGACACCTGGCTGATCCGCAAGCGAGAGTTCGCCGACCGGGCCGTGTCGCAGGACTGGTGCATCGCGGATCGGGCGACCGACCGGGCCCTGGGCGGGGTGAGCCTGTTCGTCCGGGGCGAGCGGCCGATCGACTTCGATGCCGAGTTGGGCTATTGGATCTTCCCGTCGGCCCGCGGCCGGCGGCTGCTCGGCGAGGCGCTACCGCCAGTCCTGGATCACGCCTTCCGTTCCCGCGACGACGGTGGTCTCGGGGTGAGCCGGGTGCATGCCGGAGCCGACTCTGACAACACCGCCTCGATCTCGATCATGCTGCGCGCCGGGCTGCGCGAGTGGGGCCGCGATCGGCAGGCCTACCGTCGCCAAGACGGCAGCCTGTCGGACGGCTTCTACGCGGAGGTGCTCGCCACCGACCCGCGCTGACCCGGGGCCGGCCCAGGCGCCGACGGCCGGTCGTCCTCCGGGCCACGGCGCGGGATGGCCAGGCAGGCCAGGCCGGCAGCGAGGCAGAGCATCCCGGCGGTCAGCCAAGCCCACTGGTAGTCACCTTGAGAATGGCGGATCCATCCGGCATAGGTCGCAGCGATCCCGGCGCCGACCATGTGCGCAGCGAACACCCAGCCGAACACGACGCTCGAGCGGGCCAGGCCGAAATGGCTGCGGCACAACGCCATCGTCGGCGGGACGGTCGCCACCCAGTCCAGACCGTAGAAGACGACGAAGAGGAACAAGCTGGGCTCGACGGCCGGTCCGAGCACGGCCGGAACCACGAGCAGCGCGAGCCCGCGCAGCACGTAGTAGGCCAGCAGGAGCAGTCGAGGATCGACCCGGTCGGTGAGCCACCCCGAGGCGATCGTCCCCGCGATGTCGAAGATCCCGATGAGGGCCAACAGTCCGGCAGCGGTGGTCGGCGGCATCCCGTGATCATGCGCGGCCGGGATGAAGTGGGTGCCGATCAGCCCGTTGGTCGACCAGCCGCAGACGAAGAAGGTCCCCGCCAAGAGCCAGAAGGTGGGACCGCGGCTGGCCGAACCGAGGGTGCTCAGGGCTGCGGCAGCGGGTGAAAGCCGGGGTCGCAGCGGCGAATCGGGCGCGGCCGGCTCGACCGGATCAGCTCGCGCGCCGAACGGCCGGACCCCGACATCGGCGGGCCGATCGGCCACGACGAGCAGGATCACCGGGATGAGGGCCAGGGCCGCACCGGCGACGACGAGGGCGGCATACCGCCAGCCGGGCCCGGCCGCGAGCGCAGCGATCGACGGCAGGAAGACGAGTTGGCCGGTCGACGAGGCGGCCGAGAAGACCCCGGTGACCAGGCCGCGCCGGGTGGCGAACCACCGGTTGGCCACGACCGACCCGAGAACCAGTGCCATCGCGCCCGTGCCGATCCCGACGAAGACCCCCCAGAGGATCCACAACTGCCACGGCGCCGTCATGAGCACGGTCGCCCCGCTGCCGATCCCGATGAGCAGCAGGGCCGACACCATGACCCGACGCAGCCCGAGCCGGTCCATGACGGCGGCGGCGAACGGGGCGGTGATTCCGTAGAGGACGAGGTTGGCGGTCACCGCGCCGGACGTCGTCGTGCGGCTCCAGCCGAATTCTTTCTCGAGCGGCTCTAGAAGAGCACCGGTGGAGGACCGGAATCCCGCCGCGGCGACCAGGGCGCCCAGGACGGCGGCCGCGACCCACCAGGCCCGGTGGACCGGGGTTCGAAGCGGCGCGGGATCGAGCCGATCGGTCATGCCGACAGACGCTAGTGGACCGCCGCGACCGGCCCCGCCCGCAGATCAGCGCTTGGCGGGGAATCCGCGCACGTCGGCCGGTTCGGCGACCTCGGCCAGGCCGAGCCACCCCGCGAGGCTGTCGAGTTCGCGGCCCAGCGCCGGCACCGCCGCGACCGGCGCACTAGGCTCCCAGGTCAATCGCGGCACCCGCAGCACGCCCGCCGCGCGGTCGGCCTTGAGGTCGACCCGGGCGACCACGGTGTCCCCGTAGAGGAACGGCAGGACGTAGTAGCCGTGCACCCGTTGCGGAGCAGGGGTGTAGATCTCCAGGCGGTAGCGCACCCCGAAGATCGCCTCGGTGCGCGGCCGGTGCCAGACGAGGGAGTCGAACGGGCTCACCAATGCCTCGACGTGCAGCCGCCGTGGGCGCCGGGCCGCCGGATCCAGGTATGCCGGGTCCGCCCAGCCCGCGACGGTCACCGCTTCCAAGTCGCCGTCGCGCAGCAGGCTGTCCAGGGCCGGACGGATCCGGGCCCGCGGCAACCGGAAGTAGTCGGCCAGGCTTGACTCGGTGGCCACGCCCATCGCCCGGGCGGCGATCCGCATGAGTTCAAGGACTTCCTCGTCCGGGGTGCGTAGGTCATCCCGGCCGGACCAGGAGGCCCGGTGAGTTGGCGGCGCGACCCGGTCGAGGGCGGCATACCGGCGTTCGAACTGGCCGGTCCGACCCGCCGAGGAGAGCTGACCGGTCCAGAAGAGCCATTCCAGCGACTGCTTCACCAACGACCAGTTCCAGCCCCAGCTCTCCCGAGACGCCGGGCGGTCGTGGGCCAGGGCAGCCTCGACCTCGCGTGAGGTGAGTGGGCCGCGGCGAACCACCTCGCCCAGGACCGCCTCGACCAGTCCGGGATGCTCCGCCCGGACCCGGCGCATCCCGCCCCAAGCGCGTTCGTGCGCCTCGCGCATCCGCCCGGCGAACAGCGGCCACACGGCCGGAGTGATGAGCGCGGCTTCGTGTGCCCAGTACTCGACGACTCGGCGCGGCGCGGCGTCGCGCATCCGGTCGATCTCGCCCCGCGGGTAGGGGCCCAGCCGCGAGAAGAAGGGCAGATAGTGACTGCGGACCAGGACGTTGACGCTGTCGATCTGCACGGCGGCGACTCGGTCGATCACTCTTTGGAGGTGCCGGGTGGTCACCGATCCCGGCCCGGGACGGCCGATACCGAATCCCTGCGCGGCCAGCGCGATCCGCCGGGCCTGCGCGGCGCTCAACTCAGCCATGCCGGGCCACGGCGGGGATCGGCGAGGCGGTGAGGTGTGGCGCAGTCCGCATCCCGGCCAGTTCAGCCTGCGGGCGGCGGGTTGATGAGGTTCTGCTGCACGGCATACATGGCCGCTTCCATCCGGGTGTGCAACTGGAGCTTCTCGAGGATGTTGCGGACGTGGTTCTTCACCGTGTTCTCGGAGATGAACAACTCACGGCCGATCTCCCGATTCCCCAGGCCACGCGCGACCAGGCCGAGCACCTCGATCTCACGCTCGGTGAGCTTGGGCAAATGACCGGCCGCCGCCGCCACGTCCCGTCGGTGCATGAGGGCGAACTCGGCCAACAGCTTGGAGGCCATCGACGGGGAGATGAGCGAGTCGCCGCTCTGCACCGCCCGGATCCCGGCAGCGATCTGGTCACCGGGAACGTCTTTGAGCACATAGCCGTTGGCCCCGGCGCGCACGGCCTCGAA
>CAZNLX010000121.1:0-5781 GCA_964573925.1 uncultured Intrasporangiaceae bacterium | reverse complement strand
GACAACGACACGACGCAGACCTCGGGCGGCAGGTGGATGATCACCTCCTCCCACACGGCACCGCGGAAGCGGTCGGCGAGGTAGTGCACCTCGTCCATGACGACGTAGCCGAGCCCCGCGAGGGTGGGCGAGCCGGCATACATCATGTTGCGCAGCACCTCGGTCGTCATGACGACGACCGGCGCCTCGGAGTTGATCGAGGAGTCCCCGGTGAGGAGGCCGACCCGGTCGGACCCGTGCCGACGGCACAGCTCCGCGTACTTCTGGTTGGACAGAGCCTTGATGGGCGTGGTGTAGAAAGCCTTGCGTCCAGCGGCCAGGGCCAGGTGCACCGCGAACTCGCCGACCACCGTCTTGCCGGCGCCGGTCGGTGCCGCGACGAGGACGCCGCGGCCGGCCTCCAGCGCCGCGCAGGCCTGGCGTTGGAAGGGGTCCAGGCCGAAGCCGAGCCCGGCGGCAAACCGGGCCAGCTCGGTCACGGCGCGATGACGGTGAGGGCCCCGGGGACCGCCTCGAGCTCGACCGGCATCGGCAGGAAGTCCTCGCCGTCGGCCTGGGTGTCGATCCCCGGGGCCTGCAGCCTGACGTGCCGGCCACGGAGCATCTCCACCGCCGGATGGGTGACGTGCCCGCCGGAGAAGACCTGTGGGAAGACCTTGAGGAACTCGCCGCGACCGATCTTGTGCAGGATCATCACGTCGAGCAGCCCGTCGGTCATCGAGGCGTCCGGGCACACCTTCATGCCGCCCCCGAAGGTGCCGCCGTTGGCGACGGCGACGAGCATCGCCTCGGTCTCGCGATGCTCGTCGTCGACGGTCACCGTGTAGGGGATGCCGGTGAAGCGGGGCAACTCGAGGGCCACCGCCGCCAGGTAACGCGGGGTTCCGTGCAGATGGGTCAGGGTGCGTCCGCGAGTGTTGACGATCGTGTCGAAGCCACCGCCCAACACCCCGAGCCACCAACGCTCACCCTCAGGGGTGATGCTGCGGCCCAGGTCGACCTTGCGGGTCTGCCCGGCCCTGATCATCCGCGCGATGGCGGGGATGTCCTTGCGCGGCATACCCAGGGTTCGGGCGTTGTCGTTGCCGGTGCCCGCGGGGACGACCACGAGCGGGACGTCGGTGCCGGCGCAGGCGTTCGCCCCGAGGTGCGCGGTGCCGTCACCGCCGAGGACGACCAGCGCGTCCACGGCACCTGAGTGCACCGCTCGGTGCGCGCGGACCCGGGCCTCGGCCCCGGACTGGGCGTTGACGTCCAGGACGATGTGACCAGAATCGGCGAGGATGCTGCGTAGTTCGGCCGCTGCCGCCACTGATCGTCCGCGCCCCGAGAGGGGGTTGGCCATGAGCCCGATCCGGCGCAACGGCCTCGTGTTGTGAGTCACGCGGTGAGGCTACAGGGCCGAGGCTTCGTCGTCAGCGACCTGCAGCCACTCTACGGACGCCTCCTGCTTGGCCCGTCGGCGGTCCAACAGCATGGAGATGCCCACTGCGAGGAAGAACAGCGCGACGAGCGGAACGGCGAGGATGACCATCGTCCACGGGTTCGGGTCGGGGGTCATGACGGCGGTGAAGAGGAAGCACAGGAACACCGCGCCGCGCCACCCCTTGAGCATGACCCGGGCCGGCAGAACGTGCGCCATGTTCAGCCCGACGAGGAACACCGGCAACAGGAAACCCAGGCCGAAGGTGAGGATGAACTTCAGCACCCAGCTCAGATAGATCGAGACGTCGATGATGTTCGACCCGGACGCGGGCGTGAAGTTGAGGAGGGCGTTCATCGCGCGCGGTAGCACGGCGTAAGCCAGCCAACAGCCGGCGACGAAGAGCGGCACCGCCGAGCCGATGAAGGCGACCGCCAGACGCTTCTCCCGACGGGTCAGTCCGGGCAGCACGAACGCCCAGATCTGCCAGAGCCACACCGGGGAGGCCAGGATGACCCCAATGAACAGCCCCACCGTGATCATCACGGAGAACGAATCGGTCGGGGTGCTGAAGGACACCGTCGTCAGGGCGCTGGCGCTCTTGGAGCGAGCGACGTCGGTGACCGGCCGGGCCAGTTCGTCGTAGATCTCCTGCCACCGCAACCAGCCGACGATCGACCCGACGAGGATGGCCGCCGCGCTGACGACGGTGCGGTTGCGGAACTCGCGCAGGTGATCGGCGAGGGACATCCGTCCCTCGGGATCACGGTTGCGCCGAAACCGGAAGCGAGCCATCAGGGGGCGTGGGTGGACTGCGGAACGTGACGGGCGTCAGGCCGAGGGACGCTCGTCGCCGGACGGGTTCTTGGGAGGAACGACATCCCCGGCAACGACGTCGTCGGCGGCTGGGCTCGGCCGACCCTGCGTGCCGTCGTTCTTCATCTCGGTCACCTCGGACTTGAAGATGCGCATAGAGCGGCCGAGGCTGCGAGCCATGTCGGGCAGGCGCTTCCAGCCGAAGAGCAGAACGAGCACGAGTGCGAGAACGATCCAGTGGCTGGGTTCGCGAAGGAACATGCGGGTCAGGCCTTTCGGTTGTCGGCGTCGGTCGAGTCTACGCGGCGTGCCCACCCCGGCAGGGACGCCCGGCGCCGGATGTCCCGTTCCTCCCGCAACGTCCGCCGCAGTCGTTCGCGTTCCAGGGCCACCTCGGCCGGGTCGCGGAAGATCGCCAACTCGACGGGCTCGGGTGCTGCGCGATCGGCCCCGGCAACCGGTTCGGTGGCGGCGGCGACGAGGGCCTCGGCCTCCGCGAGTGTCTCACCGAGGCGCTCGGAGCGGGCCCACAGTTCGCGGAGCTTTCGCCAGAGGTACCACCCGGCCGCCACGAGCAGGATGATCCACACTTGGATCCAGACGACCCAACGCATCAGGGCCCGGTTCCTGCGTGGCCCGCCTCGCGCGCGTCGAGGGTGTCCACGACCGCCGCAGGGTATGCCGCCAGCGCGGCCTCCGCGCCGGCCGCCACCTGTGCGACAAGCTCGGCAGGGGCAAGGATCTGCACAGCACCACCCAAGCGCCAGGCCAGCCGCCGGACCCAGGTCGGGTCGGCCGCCCGCAGTCGCACCCGGCGCCGCCCGCCGTCCAGGTGAATGACCTCCTCCACCGGGTAGTAGTCGGCCACCCACCCGGCCTCGGGCTCGGTGACCAGGTCGATGACGACGTCGTCGGAGGAGGCCACATAGGCCTCGGTGGTGAGGTCCCGGGGATGTGCGGCCTCCGGCGGAGTGCCGTCGACGTCGAGCAGGTACAGGGACTCGACCCGGTCGAGCCGGAACAGGCGCACGTCCTCGGCGCGGTGGCACCACCCTTCCAGGTACCAGTGCGCGTCGAGGGTGACCACCTGCATGGGGTCGACGTCCCGTTCGGTGATTTCGTCCCGGCCGAACGCCTGGTAACGCAGCCGGACCCGTCGGCGCTGCTGAACCGCTCGGGAGGCATCGGCGAGCAGGGTCGCCCCGGCTGGGTCGCCGAGGCTGACTCGGACCCGGGAGGCAACCCCGGCCACCTCGCCGGTGGCGGCTTCGAGCTTGGCCAAGGCCCGCAGGATGGCCTCTCCCCCGGCGGCGCCGCGGGTGCCGGTGACGCCTGGGGTAGCGGCCAGGGCGCGGAGCCCGACCATGAGGGTGAGGGCCTCGTCGACGGTGAAGCGCAGCGGACGGGAGATGGCGTCGGCATTGCCGACGAAGACCCGGCCGTCCTCCCAGTCGGCCTCGATGAGGTCGTCCGGCAAGTGCCCCGGTGTCCCGCAGACGAAGAGCAACTCCAGGTCGGATTCGAGCTGTTGGCGGCTGACCCCGAACTGCGCGGCGGCCGCGTCGATGTCCACGCCCTGATGGGCCAGCAACCAGGGCACCATGGTCAGCAGCCGGGACAGCCGCGAGGTCGCGCTCTCGGCCGACGGCCGAGGGGCCCGCGGGGCGCTCACGGCATACCTCCCGGTGACCCCGCCCCGACTGGACCGGTATGCCGCGCGCGGGCGCCCAGCAGCAGCCGCAGCACCGCGTCGCGCAGGCCGTCGGGAGCCTCCACGACGACGTCCGGCCCGAAGCCGGCGATCTCTCGGGCCAGGCCGTCGAGGTCTCGGTAGTCCAGGTCGATCACCGACCAGTCGTCGTCCACCTCGCCGACGGTGCGGGCCCGACGGCGCAGGGTGTTGCCGGCGCCACGGCGGATCCGCAGGACCGCGGGCGGCTGATCAACGATCGCGGGCTCACTTGCCTCGACGAGCACCCGGGGGACGTGCCCGTCGGGCAGTTCGTAGGACCCGGGGCGGCCGACCGGGGTCACCGCGCCCTCCATCCGGCTGAGCCGGAACACTCGTTCGGCGCCACGGTCCAGGTCGAAGCCGGTGACATACCATCGACCCCGCCACTGGGTCATCCCCCAGGGCTGCAGTCGGCGCCGGGACACGGTCCCGTCGGTCTTGCGGTAGTCGAAGTCGAGCTCGCGCCGTTCCTTGAAGGCGGTCTGCACCGTCGCCCAGGCGGGCTCGGTGGTACGGACCCGAGGTTCGACGCCGACGACGGTTCGCTCGTCGAGTTCCACCCCGGCGGAGGCGAGCTTGGTCAGGGCGGCCGCGGCGGACGAGGCGAGACTTGCCTGGTTCCAGGCGCGGCCGGCCAGGGCGAGCGCGGCGACCTCGTCGGGTTCGAACCCGATCTCCGGCAGGGCGTATTCGCGTCGGTCGATCCGGTAGCCGACCTCGTCCTCGTAGGCCGCCTCGACGACTCGGGTCGCCAACGGGATGCCCAGGTCGCGCAGCTCGTCCTTGTCCCGCTCGAACATGCGGTCGAATGCGTCGTCCGAGGCGGTCTGCTGGTAGCCGGGCACGGCGGCGCGCAACTGGGCCTTGGTCAGCGGCCGCCGGGTGGACAGCAACGCGATGACGAGGTTGAGCAGGCGCTCGGTCTTGGCGGCCGTGGTCGGCGGGGCGCTCACCTGCCCGACGCTACCTCAGCCGTGCCGCCAGGGCCGGGTGGGCGCGCCTCGCGCTGCGCCGGGGTCCCCTGTCACGCCAGGGGCGACGTCAGCGCACAGCGACGAGGTCGACGACGAAGATGAGCGTCTCCCCCGGCTTGATGACTCCGCCGGCACCCCGCTCGCCGTAGGCCAGGTGCGACGGGATGACCAGCTTGCGTCGTCCGCCGACCTTCATCCCCAGCAGGCCCTGGTCCCAACCGCGGATGACCTGGCCGATGCCCGCCCGGAAGGACAGCGGCTCGCCGCGGTTCCACGAGGCATCGAACTCCTCACCGGTGGAGAAGGCCCAGCCGACGTAGTGGGTGGTCACGGTCTGACCGGCCGACACGGCCGCCCCGTCACCCTCGATGAGGTCCTCGATGACGAGGTCGGCCGGCGGCTGCTCCCCGGGGTAGTCGAGCTCGGGCTTGGTGCGTTCGGGGTTCGGGGTCATGGTGGTCTCCTTCGGATCCGATGGGTATGCCGCCGCCGCGGCCGGGATGGCTGGGGTGCCGCGGGTCAGCTGGCGGCCAGCAGGTCGACGACGAAGACGAGGGTGTCGGTGCCGGAGATCTTGGGGGGCGAACCGGCGGCGCCGTAGCCCTGATCCGGCGGGACGACGAGCAGCACCCGAGAGCCGACCTTCTTGCCCACGAAGCCGGTGTCCCAGCCCTTGATGACGCTGCCGGTGCCCACCTGGAAGGAGAACGTGTCGCCTCGGGTCCACGAGGAGTCGAAGACACTGCCGTCCTTCCACAGCGCCCCCGTGTAGTGCACCCGGATGAGGTCTCCGGCCTTGACCGCCGGGCCGGCGCCCTCGATGAGCAATTGGCTCA
>CAZNLX010000120.1:0-5782 GCA_964573925.1 uncultured Intrasporangiaceae bacterium | reverse complement strand
CGAGATCGCTCGCCTGCGCGGCGCGTTGCGTGCTCACCCGTGTCACGCCTGTCCCGATCGGGAGGAACACGCCCGCCGGGCCGAGCGCTGGTGGCGGCTGCGTCGAGAGACCGATGCCTTGGCCCGCCAGGTGGAGGGGCGGACCAACACCGTGGCACGCACTTTCGATCGGATCTGTGCCCTGCTGCAGGAGCGGGACTATCTCACCGACGACGGGACTGTGCTCACCCCTGCGGGGGAGGACCTGCGGCGGATCTACACCGAACGGGACCTGCTCACCGCGCAGTGCCTCCGCGAGGGGGTCTGGAACCGGCTGGACTACATCGGCCTGGCCGCCGTCGTCTCGGCGCTCGTGCACGAGGCGCGCCGGGAGGGCCTGGACACTGCCCCTCGCCTGCCTTCCACCGACGTCGCAGAGGCGATCGCGGCGATGAACGGAATCTGGTCGACGCTGCACGATCAGGAGCGACGCCACGGCCTACCGACGAGCACCGCCCCGGACGCCGGCATCGTCTGGATGGTCCACCGATGGGCCGCAGGGCAACGCCTGGATGCGGTGTTGCGCGGATCCGACCTGGCGGCCGGGGACTTCGTGCGCAGATGCAGGCAGGTGATCGACCTGCTGGACCAGATCGGGGATGTTGCCGAGCATCCCGCGCTGGCCGCCAAGGCTCGCCGCGCCGTGGAGGCGGTGCGTCGCGGGGTCGTGGCCGCGGACCGCCTCGACTGACCGGCCGGGTCGGCAAGCGCACCGCGGGTGCGCTTCTCGTGGGGTATTCCACGCTCGGCGCCGACCCACTGGTGACCCAGGGCACTGCCATCGGTGCCGTTCCACTGAAATACTGTCAAGGACTTGATGACTGAATGATCCAACGATGCACCCGAGGAGAGTCGATGCAACAACTCACCGGCCTTGACGAGATGTTCCTGTCCCTGGACACCGGTCGCACCACCGGACATGTCGCTGGCATCGCCTTCTTCGACAAGCCGAGCGAGAAGCGGGACGAGGTGAAGTTCCTGCGGGAGCGGGTCGCCGAACGGCTCGTCAAGCTGCCCGTCCTTCGCTGGCGTTTGCAGCGGGTGCCGCTCGACCTCGACGGCCGCTACTGGGTGGACGGCCCGGTGGACCTGCAGGAGCACGTCGTCGGGCTGCGCCTGCCTCGCCCCGGCACCGAGGAGCAACTCCAGGACGCGATCGACCGGATCATGGCGCAGTTGCTCGACCGGGACCGTCCGATGTGGCGGATCTACGTCATCGAAGGTCTTGAGGACGGCCGCTACGTCTACGTCATCAAGATGACCCACGGCCTGGCCGACGGCAGCGTCCTGTGGATGCTCTTCGACCAGCTCTCGGACGCCCCCAGCGAGGTCCTTCCCGACGTCCCGATGAGCACCGAGCCGCGCGGCGGCACCGCCGAGATGCTGGCCCGGGGTGTTGTCGGGCTGGCCAAGAAGCCGATCAAGGGCATGAAGCTGCAGGCCGCCACGGCCATGTGGGCGGTCGGGAAGCTGCGCTCCGACGGCGTGCGCTTCCTGCCCGACAGCGTCGTGCGAATGCTCCCCGGCGAGCTGAGTCGGCCGGTCGCCAAGCTGACCAACAAGGGCCGCTCTGACGACAAGCCCCCGGCCGGGTCGCTGCTGCCCTCGTTGGCCCCGCCGCAGTCACCCTTCAACGGGACGGTCACCAAGAACCTCAGCATCGTCTACCACGACTTCGCCATCGCGGACCTGCGCAAGGTCGGCAAGATGGTCGGCGGGACGATCAACGACGCCGTCCTGGCCGTCGCCGCAGGAGCCTTGCGCGCCTACATGGCCGATCACGGCGGCATCATCGAACGCCCGCTCATCACCTCGACGCCGATCTCCTGGCGCACCGGCAAGGAGAAGGAACGGTTCGCCAACCAGATTTTCATGCTCTTCCAGCCGATGGGCACTCACCTGTCCGACCCGATGGAACGGTTGAAGTTCGCCAAGGACAAGGCCACTGCGGCCAAGGCCAACTGGGACGGCGTGCCGAGTCACCTGACTCGCCGGGCCAGTGAGTGGATGCCGGTCTGGAGCTTCGTGCCGATGGTCACCGCGATGACCTACCTCCCTGGTCAGTACGCCCCCAAGGCCTACAACGTCTCGGTGTCCAACGTGAGGGGCCCCTCGGTCAAGCCCACCTACGGCGGCTCCCAGATGGAGCGGTACGTCATCTTTGGCTTCCTGCCCCCGGGCTGCGGCCTCTTGCTGGGCGGCCAGAGCCTGGGCGACCGGATCGTCTTCAGTGCCACGGTCTGCACCGACATCGTCACGCACTACCGCGACCTGCCGCGTTACCTCAAGGAGAGCCTGGACGAACTGCTCGCCCTGGCCCCCGCAGGAGCCTGAGAAGGCGAACGTCACTGGCCGCCCTGGGCCTCGGCTACCCGAGGCCCAGGGCGGCCAGGACGCGATTGAGGGGGTTTGTCAGGCCGTAGTCGACGGCCAGCCGAGACAGCAGCACCGGGTCGGCGACCCGAGAGGGTAGCCGAAGGTCGATCTCGGGGACGGGTGCATCGGTCGCCACCCGCACGACCCGCGGCGCGACGTCCAGGTATGCCGCCCCAGCCTCCAGCCGGGTGCGGACCGCACCCTTGATCAGGGGATCCCCGGAGTTGATCGCAGATCGGATCCCGGCCAAGGAGCCGAAGCTCGCCAGCAGCGCCGCGGCGGTCTTCTCGCCGATCCCGGCAACACCCGGCAGGCCGTCCGAGGCGTCGCCGCGCAGGATGGCCAGGTCGGCATATGCGTCGCCGGTCGGCACGGCATACCGGGTCTGCAGGGCCGCCTGGTCGATCACCTCCGCCTCGCGCACCCCGCCCCGCGCCGTATAGAGCACCCGAACCTTGCGGGCGTCGTCGACGAGTTGGAAGAGGTCCCGGTCGCCGGTGACGATGTCGACGGCTAGGCCGCCACGGTGCCGATGGGTGAGGGCACCGATGACGTCGTCGGCCTCGAAGCCGTCGACGCCGACCCGGGCCAGGCCCAGAGCCCGCAGGGCGTCGGCGATGACCGGGACCTGCGGGGCGAGCTCGTCCGGGGTCTCCTCGGCGGTGGGGTCGGCCCCCGGTGCGACCCGGTGCGTCTTGTAGGAAGGGATGGCCGCCACCCGGAACTGCGGTCGCCAATCGTTGTCCCAACAGGCGGCCAGGTGGCTCGGGCGAAACCGTTCCACGAGGGTGGCCGTCATGTCCAGGAAGCCGCGCACGGCATTCGTCGGCGGCTCGCCCGGCCCGGTTCGCTGGTCGGGAACCCCGAAGAACGCGCGGAAGTAGAGGCTCGCTGAATCGAGCAGCAGCAGCCGGCCGGCCTGGTCCATGGCGCCACCCTATGTCCGGTTCGCGAGTGAGGGAGGCGCGTGTCGTGTCCCACTGCGTAGGCTGCGCACATGGAGAAGTTGGACCGGAAGCTCGTGCAGTTGTTGGCGGCCGACGGCCGGATGAGCTACACGGACCTCGGCAAGGCCACCGGACTGTCGACCTCGGCCGTCCACCAGCGGGTGCGCCGCCTCGAGGAGCGGGGCGTCGTCAAGGGCTACCAGGCGATCATCGACCCGGCGCACGTGGGCCTGCCGTTGACGGCATACATCTCGCTGTCGCCCCTGGACCCGGCCGCCCCCGACGACATCCCGGACCGGATCCGCGACTTCCCCGAGATCGAGTCGTGCCACTCGGTGGCGGGTGACTTCAACTACATCACCAAGGTGCGAGTGGCCACCCCGTTGGACCTCGAGGACCTCCTGACCCGGCTTCGGGCGGCCGCGCACGTCCAGACCCGCACGACGGTGGTCCTGTCGACCGCGTGGGAGGGTCGGCCGGTCACGGGTCGCGAGGGCTCCTCGAAGGCGTGACCAACGGTCAGAGCCGGTCGGTCGGCTCGTAGTTCTCCGGATCGGCCGGTGCAGCCACCTGCGGCCGAGAGATGCGATGGTGACCTGCCCAGGTGAGCCACCCGGCCACGCTGAAGGCCAGGGCAGCGGCGGTCAAGGACATGAGGCTGCCGCTGACCAGCGGCACCAGCGCTCCCGCGACGACCGAGTTGAGCATGGTGTTGGAGAAGGACTGCATCGAGGAGAGCGTGCCGCGGACGCGGGGTCGCTGGTCGAGCAACACGAGGGTGACGATGGGGAAGACCAGGGCGATGCCCAAACCGGTCGTCACCGGCCCGACGAGGACCCAGGGGAGGGTGCGCAGGCCCGCCGCATCGAGCCCTACCTGGACCACCCCGCCCAGCACCGCCACGCCGAAGCCGAGCGTGAGGAAGCGCGGGCCGCTGATCCGGCCGGCCAACACCCCGGTGAGCCAGGATCCGGTGATCATCATCGTCACCACCGGGACGAACAGCCACCCGAAGTCGCCCGGCCCCAGATGCAGGTGCTCAACGATGATGGCCGGGGCCGCCGAGATGTAGGTGAACAGGGCCGCGAAGTTGAACGACGACACGGCCAGCAGTCGGCGCACCGCGGCGTCCTTCGCGGCGTCGGCCAAAGCGCCGGCCAGAGCGGCCGGCAGCAGGGGGGTGCGCCGCTGGGCCGGGTGGGTCTCCGGCAGCACGAGCAGCACCGCGAGCAGGAGCATGACCGCGAAGCCGGCCAGGAACCAGAAGATGCTGCGCCAACTCGACCAGCCCAACAGCCACCCACCGACGATGGGCGCGATCGCCGGCGCGACGCCGAAGATCATCGACATCTGGGACATCGCCCGTTGGGCCGCGTCGCCGGAGAAAACGTCCCGGACGACGGTCCGCGCCACGATCATCCCGCCCCCGGCAACGACGCCCTGCAGTGCCCGGCCGACGAGCAGCCAGGTCATCGTCGGTGCCAGCGCGCACACGGCCGAGGTCACCGCGAAGAGCACGAGGCTGCCGATGACGACCGGCCGGCGACCCAGGGCATCGGACAACGGACCGTGCACCAGGCCCATGACCGCGAACGTCAGCAGGTAGACCGACACGATCTGCTGGGTGGCCACCGCGTCGACCGCGAAGTCGTGCTGGACCGAGGGGAAGCCCGGGAAGATCGTGTCGACGGTGAACGGTCCCAGCATCGTCAGGGCCGCCAGGAGCAGCACGAGACCGCGGCGCGGCGGCGAGACGGCCCCCATGTCAGCGGTCTCGGGCGATCGCGGCATACCGGCCCCGGGTGAGGCGCAGCAGGTCGGCCGGGTCGAGTTCCACGTCGAGGCCGCGCCGTCCCGCCGAGACGAGGATCCGCGGGTATGCCGCGCACGGTCGGCAAGGCCCGCTTCTGCCCGATCGGGGAGATCCCGCCGACGACATAGCCGGTCACCCGCGCCGCCACGGCCGGGTCGGCCATGACCGCCTTCTTCGCCCCGAGTGCGGTGGCCAGGGCCTTGAGGTCCAGTTGCCGGTCCACGGGGACGATGCCGACGCCCAGCCGCCCGTCGGTGTCGACGAGCAGCGTCTTGAACACCCGCCCGGGCTCGACGCCGAGGGCCGCCGCGGCCTCCAGCCCGTAGGAGGCCGCTGCCGGGTCGTGGTCGTAGGCGTGGAGGGTGAACGCGACCTGTGCGCGCGACAGCGCGGTCGTCGCGGGAGTCCCCGCCGTCGTGGCCATGGGACCCGAGTATGCCGCGCCCGCGAGCCTCACCGTTCACCCGTCCGGTTCGACCGTGTGCCGAAGCACACCCCCAAGGGTGATTCGCGCGCAGGTGAGCGGCGGCATACTGTGCGGCTGTGTCTCACCAGCGGGTGCTCATCGTGGGGGCGGGGTTCTCGGGGATCGCTATGGCTGCTCGGC
>CAZNLX010000119.1:0-5788 GCA_964573925.1 uncultured Intrasporangiaceae bacterium | reverse complement strand
CACCGCCTTGCTGCGCTCCGGGGAACGGGTTTCGGTGGTCGAACTGTCCCGGGTCGACGACATCGACGGCCTGGCCAGTCCCCGGCCCACCGCCACCTCAACGGCGGTTCCCAGCGGCGGCACGGCGGGGGTTGCGGCGGCACCCGCGAGCGGCGGGCCGCCGTTGCCGACGGTGCCCGCGGCATACGTGGGGCTGGCGGTCTCGCTGGACGGGACGGATCTGGCCGCCGTCGCGGCCGGTGGCGGCGAGATCGCTCGCTGGCACGAGGGTCAGCGCGTCGCGGTGCCCGCCGTGGCAACAGCATTCGTGCGGCCCGCCTATGACGCGGTCAGCCGACTCTGGCTGGCCGGAGAAGGTGCGTCGGGGGCCGGCATCTGGACCCTGGACACCCGCACCACTCAGGTTGACCCGGCACCGGTGGCGGCCGCCTGGCTGGCCGACCGGCGGATGCTGTCGTTGGCGGTCTCCCGGGACGGCAGCCGGGTCGCGGTCGTCACTGCGCCCAGGGCCGGCGGTGAGGCCCGTCTGGACCTGGCCGGCGTGGCGCGCGATTCGACCGGCCGGCCGGTGTCGCTGTCCGAGCCACTTCGCCAGGCCGACCCGCTGACCCGGATGAGCGATGTCGTGTGGATCGACGACGTCACCCTGGCCGTCCTCGGGGCAGTCGGTGCCGAGGATCCTGAGCGCCCGTGGATCGTGCAACTGGGCCAGGGGATCGGGTTGCGCCGGATCGGCATCGCCGATCCCGCGATCAACCTCATCCCGGTGCCCGCCGCGGCCCGCTACCTGGTGTCCACCGGGGGGCCCCGCGGTGTTGTCGTCGTTGCCTCCCCGTCGGCCGTGCTGGTCCGGGTCGGCGGTGCCTGGCGCGCCGTGTCCGGCGCGACCGAACTGGCCGTCCCGCCGGTGAGCTGACCAGCGCCGCCCGGGTGGGTTGAGCGCGGTCAACCGTCCGCGCGCAGGCGTGGGAAGAATTGGCCGGTCCGGTTGGCGTATGCCGGGTAGCCGGCCAGGTGGGCCGCCAGGACCGCCTCCTCCTGACGCGCACGGAAGAGTTGCAGCAGTGCCAGCACCACCCACATGACCACCCCGGCGAGGCTCCCGACGAGCAGGACCAGCCCCACCGCGGCGAGCAGCTCACCGGCATACAGGGGATGGCGGACGAAGCGGTATGGCCCCGTGGTGACGACCGCCCGGGCCTGCGGCACGACGCTGAAACTCCGGTCGAGGTGGCGCACACCCCAGACGGCGAGGCCCACCCCGGCGATCATGAGCACGTCGGCGGTGAGCAACACTGGCGTCGCGGGGATGCGGTAGCCCAGCAGGGGGAAGGCGAACGGCAGGAACGCCGCGAGGATGGCTGCCGCATAGGCCGGGACCGAGCGCATCGTTGCCAGAGCCGGCCCCCGGCGAAGGTAGGCCCAGACCACGAGGGTGTAGAAGGCGACCGTCGTCGCGCCGGACAGCACGGACAACGCCGACTCGAGGTTGCCTGCTTGCTCCCAGTGCCACCGGCCGAGGGCGCGCACGTTGGCCAGCAATGCGCCGACCAAGAGCGGCAACGCGATGGCCCGACCCCAGTCCACCCGGCGGCCCGGTAGCCCCCCGGTGGGGGCGTCCTCGTCGGGGGCCTCGGCCGTCTGCATCCGACCATCGTGCTGGGGCCCCTGGCATGGGTGCCAACGATCGGGGCGGGGTTCATCCGTTCGGATAATGCCGGGCTGGCCGAACAGCGGACACGACTCCGGATGGTCGGGGGATTCGCCCGAGGTAGTCCTGGCGGGAAGCTCAACGACGAACCGGCGATCGTCGGGGAACCATCGGTGGTGTGGAAGGGAAACCCAGATGCTCAAGGCACTCGCGCGGGTTCGTCGGGACCGTGGAGCGACCATGGTCGAGTACGGTCTGATGGTCGCGCTCATCGCGGTGATCGTCATGGCGGCCGTCGGCCCGCTCGGCGGGGCGATCGCTGGCATGTTCAACGCTGTGACGGCGGCGATCTGAGGCGCAGCTTCGGAGGGGCGGTGTCTGACCGCCCCTCCTCGTGCTGTCCCGGTGAACCGGGAAGGGGGCGTGGTGCGGGTTCGACGAGGAGCCGAATGTGATGCCGGCGCAACGATGGTCGAATACGTCATCGTCGTCGGCTTCATCGCAGCGGTGGCCCTGCTCGCGGTGAGCACCTTCGGTGCTGCGGTGGCCAACCTGTTCGTCGGCCCGTCGGCCGTGCTCTAGGAGGTGGATGATCGTGGCGAGCCAGGCTCGGCGAGAGCGGGAGCGGGGCGCGAGCGCCGTTGAACTGGCGATTGTCCTGCCGGTCTTGCTGCTCGTCGTGGGCGGGATCATCGATTTCGGGCGTATGTTCGCCGCCCAGATGCAGGTCACCCAGGCGGCTCGGGAGGGTGCCCGGATGGTAGCGCTCAACTACTCGGCCGCAGACGTCAGCACGCGGGTCAACAACGCGGCCGTCGGGCTCACGGTGTCGACGGCGATCCAGACCGCTTGCCCTGCGGCGGGAACGACCATCACCACCCAGGCCTCCCAGGTGCGGGTCGAGAACAGCTTCAGCTTCATGATCCTCGACGGAGTGATCAACCTCTTCGGCGCCGGGATTGCCCCGACGGTGACTCTCCAATCGACCGGGAGCATGCGATGCAACGGATGAGGTCACTACGGCGTTCGCGCCGCCGGGCCCGGCTGATCCTCGGCCGTGAGCAGGGAACCATCGCGACGCTCGTGGCGTCGCTCTTCGGCGGGATGGTCATCCTTGGCGCGGCCGCGTTGTCGATCGACGTCGGGTCAATTCTCTGGGAGCGGCGAGAGGTCCAGGCCGGCGCAGATGCCGCCAGCCTGGCGATGGCCCGCGAGTGCGGGCTCAACCCCGCCGGATGCGTGTCCGCGGCGATGGTGGCCACCGCCGGATCCGGAAAGAGCATCCGGGACCTGGCCAACAGCACGGCCGGGGACGGCACCAACGGCTACTCCACGGCATACCCCAACGGAGTGTGCGGGAACGTCCCGGCCGGCAGCGACATTCCCCGGTGCGTCGGCGCCTCGGTGACCAACCTGAGGGCGTGCCCGCCGCTCTCGCCGGGCATTCCGGCCACCGCGAAGTACGTCGAGGTGCACACCCGCACCCGCACCACGGCAGGCAGCCCGGTCCTGGCCCCGATCATCGCCCAGACCATCGGCGCCTCGGGCACCACGGTTGAGGCCTGCGCCCGAGCCGCCTGGGGCCCGGCCCGGCTCAGTTCCGGGAACATCCCCTTCACCATCTCGACCTGCGAGTGGGCCAACGCGGGCGGAAACGTTGACGGCAGCGGGGCCGGTGCCCTTCCGCCACCGCCCTACGGGGGCAGCAACCCTTGGCCGCCCGCTTCGGCGGAGCGGACCATCTGGGTGAACGTGCCGGCCAGTCGGCGCAATCCGTCGCCCTGCCCGAACTTCAACGGGCACGACCAGCCGGGCGGATTCGGTTTCTTGGAGACCACCTCCGACCCGTGCGTGGTGCGCACCTTCGGCAACGGCAACTGGTACCACGCCGACCCGGGACACAGCGTGAGTTGTGACCTGTCGCGGTTGGTCGGCACCGTCGTGACACTGCCGGTGTTCAGTTGCACCATGCCCTCGGTCCCGGTCGGTGGCGGACCGCCGTCGGCTTCGGCCACCTGCATGGATGGCACGGGTGGCACGCACGCCTACTACTACGCCATGTCCTACGGACGCTTCTTCCTCACCGGCTACGACGTCGTGACGACGGCAGGCATCCCCAACAAGGTGCGCAGCATCGTCACCGGACGATTCCCCAACTGCCCCGGCGGCCAGAGTTGCATCACCGGTTGGTTCGTCACCGGCATCGGCGACGGGGGGATCCAGACCGGTACCGAAGGGACGTTCGGCCAGATCGCAGTGCAACCGGCGGGATAGCCGCGGGGGCCGACACAGTCAGCGAGGCACACGCCTCGAACCAACGATAGGAAGTGCTACTCGTGGGACGTCGGGTCATCGCGGTTCTGCTCGCGGCTTTCATCGCCCTCGTCGGCGCCGTCGCGGTCTTTCTCTACGCACGGGGGGCTGACGCGCGAGCCATCGCAGGCGCCGATCCACGGACGGTCTATGTCTCGGAGAAGCCCGTGGCCGCTGGCACCTCGCTGGCCAACGCGGTGCGCGACCGAGCCCTGGTCAAGACTCAGGTCGCTGCCCGGGCCCTGCCGGCCGGGGCGCTCACCGAGGTGACCCCGGAGAACGAGGGGCTGGTGGCCATCACCGACATCGGCGTGGGCGAGTACGTACTGTCCTCACGGTTCGGGACCACTCCCTCCGGACGCAAGGCGATCCAGGTTCCGCCGGGCCAGGTGGCGGTCTCGGTCAGCCTTGAGGACCCGGCCCGGGTCGGCAGCTTCGTCACCCCGGGTTCTCGGATCGTCATCTACGACACCTACGAGATCCCGCTGCCCACCAGTGGTCCCGGGGCAACCGCGGCGCCGCAGGTCGAGCGGCCGCGCGCCACGCGGGTGCTGCTGTCGGACGTCTTGGTCATCGCCATGGGGGACACCGCGCTCACACCCGGGGACGGGCGCACCCAGCCCGAGCAGCCCGCCCAGGGTAGCCAGAGCAGGCCGACGTTCCTCGTCACGCTCGCATTGTCCCCGGTGGACGCGAACCGCCTGGTCCACGGCATCCGGACGGGAGCCCTGTATGCCGGTCTGAGGGGGGCCGACACGACCATCGACCCGGGGCTGCAGATCACCGACTTCAACGTCTTCGAGGTGACCCAGTGACCATCCTCTGGGACCGTGACCCGGCTGCGCTGGAGCGCTACTCCTTCGCCATTGGCGCGCGGACCCTCCGGGTCGACAGCGCTGCCGCGCTCTCCCGCGCGGTCACCACGCAGGCGGACGAGGACGTCGTCGTCATCGGTCCCGACATCGAGCTGGAGGCCGCGTGCGGTCTTGTCGAGGGTCTGCGCATCGACCACGCCACCCTCGGAGTCATCCTCCTGCGTCGTCGGTTGGACGTCAGCGTCATGGGCCAGGCGTTGCGGTCGGGGATGCGTGAAGTGATCGCCGCCGATGACCTGCCGGCTCTGGCCGAGGCGGTCCGTCGTAGCCGGGAACTCACCGTGCGGATGCGTGGTATGGCCACGGGGACCGGGACCCCGGCGGGCAAGATCGTCACCGTCTTCTCCGCCAAGGGCGGCGTCGGCAAGACGACCTTCGCGACGAACCTCGGTGCCTACCTGGCGTCCGTCGGCCACCGGACGCTCGTGGTCGACCTCGACCTTGAGTTCGGTGACGTCGGGATTGCCTTGCAGTTGATGCCGCAGAGCAGCATCACCGGGCTCGTCACCATGAGCGGCCACCTCGACGAACAAGGGCTGGCCTCCGTGGTCACCTCGCACACCAGCGGACTGGATGCAGTGTGCGCCCCTGCGGAACCCGGCGAGGCCGAACGGATCCCGCCGGCCACCGTTGCCGAGCTGTTGCGAGTGGCGAAACACACCTACGAGTTCGTCGTCATCGACACGCCGCCGGCGTTGACCGAGCATGTGCTCACCGCCTTCGACGTCAGCGACGCACTCGTGCTCATCGCTACGTTGGACATTCCTGCCCTGAAGAACCTCCGGCTCACGCTGGACACCCTGGACCTGCTGGGTAGCCCGCGAGAAGCTCGGCACATCGTGCTCAACCGCTCGGACGCCAAGGTCGGCCTGAGGGCCGAGGACGTGGTCACCTCGATCAAGCAGGAGATCGCGGTGATGGTGCCCAGCAGCCACGACGTCCCGGCGTC
>CAZNLX010000118.1:0-5830 GCA_964573925.1 uncultured Intrasporangiaceae bacterium | reverse complement strand
ATGCCGCTCACCCACCCCAGCCCCAGACGCCGCACCCAAGGCGCGCGACGACCGGCCCGGTCAGTCGAACCAGACGTCCAGACCGTGCAGCGGGAACACGGCCTGCCGGGTGGCCATGACCGCCCGGTCGACCTCGTTGCCGGGGTCGTAACCCAGATCCCAGGAGCGCCACCAAATGGGCTCACCCTCGGGCAGATCGCCCATCCGAACCGGACCGGGCCTGCCGAAGAGACTCCGGACGTGGTCGCGCCACCCCTCGGGGATCGTGGTCCCCGGCAGGATCGGCCGATGCGCCGCGATCGCGGTGAGATGGGTCCACGCGCGGGGAACGACGTCGACCACTTCGTAGCCGCCCCCGCCGAGGGCCACCCAACGACCCCCACACACCTCGTGGCTCAGCTTGTGCAACGCGATCATCGCGTCACGCTGGGCATCGACCGACAGCGCGAAGTGCGCCAGCGGGTCCTGGAAGTGCGTGTCCGCGCCGTGTTGGGTCACCAGCACCTGCGGCCGGAACGCCCGGACCACCGGCATCGCCACCGAGTGCAGGGCCCGCAACCACCCCGAATCGGACAGACCCGGCGGCAGGGACACGTTGACCGCATGGCCGAGCGCCGCTCCCCCGCCGATGTCGGTCGCCCAGCCGGTCCCGGGGAACAACGCCCGACCGGTTTCGTGGATCGACACCGTGAGCACCCGCGGGTCGTCCCAGAAGATCGACTCCACGCCGTCGCCATGGTGGACATCGACGTCGACATAGGCGACCCGCTCCGCACCGTGGTCCAGCAGCCACTGGATGCCCACGGCGATGTCGTTGTAGACACAGAAGCCCGACGCATTAGCCGCCATCGCGTGATGCAGGCCGCCACAGAAGTTGACCCCGTGGTTGGTCGCGCCGGTCCACACCGCTTCACACATCGCCCGGGTGCCCTCGACGATGCGGGCGCTGGCCTCGTGCATCCCCGGAAAGGTCGGCACGTCGTCGGTGCCCAGGCCCAGGTGTTCGCTGGTGTGCCCCGGGTCCTCGGAGGCCGCCTTGACCGCCTCGACGAAGTGGGGCTCGTGGACGGTGTGTAGCCAGGCGTCGTCGACGACCCCGGGCGCGTGCACCTCAACGTCCTCGGCGGCCAGCAGGCCGAACTCGTCACACAGTCGGGCGGTCAACGCCAGGCGAACCGGCTGCATCGGATGCGACGGCCCGAAGTCGTACTTGGTGAAGTCCGGGTCCCAGACGACCCGTGCCTGGCTGGGCATGAGCACGACGTTACCCCTACTCCCGCGGTTCCGACCCGGCCAGCGACAGGGACGGGCCGAAGGTCACCCCAGCGCGAGCACCATCCCCACCTGACAGCCGCTTCCGACCGGTGGTTCTCGCTCGTCGGCGATGCGGAATCCGGCCCCCTCATACAGGGCGACGGCAGCGTCGTTCCCCGCAGCGACATCCAGCATGAGGTGCCGGTGCCCCCGGGACCGAGCTTCGACGACGACCGCGTCGAGCAGAGCCCGGGCCACGCCACGGTGCCTGGTGGCCGGCAGGACGAACATGGCGATGAGGAAGGGAACGGCCTGGGCCCCGTCCGGCAAATCCTCACCGGCGCCCACCTCGCCCGCGGGGTCCCAGAGCCCGACCATGCCCAGCGGCATACCGTCCGCTCGGGCCTGCCAATAGGTCACCGCCGCCAGCCGGGCCCGCCAGGTCGCTTGGTCGTATGCCGCGTTGTCGGCATAGGTGGCGCCGAAGGCCTGCGGGTCGGTCGCCAGAGCCCGCAACCGCAGGTCGCGGTGGCATTCCCAGTCCTCGGGGGTGAGCCGGACCACCTCGATCCGGCCGATCGTCATCGCAGACCGGCCGCCAGCTCGGCCGAGCGCGCAGCAGCCGCCTCCATGGCGGTCATGAACGCGGCCCGCACCTTGTGATCCTCCAGTTGACGGATCGCCGCGATCGTCGTCCCACCCGGGCTGGAGACCCGTTCACGCAACACCGTGGGGTGCTCGCCGGTCTCCCGCAGCATTGTCGCCGCACCATAGAGGGTCTGGACCACGAGCTCGGTCGCCGTGGCCCGCGGCAGCCCCAGCAGGACGCCCGCCTCGATCATCGACTCGACGACATAGAAGATGTATGCCGGTCCGCTCCCGCTGATCGCCGTCACCGCATCCTGGTGCTTCTCCGGGACCTGGACGACCTTGCCGCACGAGGCCAGCAGCCCCTCGGCTTCGGCGAGGTGGTCGGGGGTGCAGTTGCGGCCCGCCGAGACAGCCGCCATTCCCTGGTCGACCAGGGCGGGGGTGTTGGGCATGACCCGCACGACCGACGAGCCCTCCGGCAGCCGGCTCTCCAGGTAGGCCGTCGGAATGCCGGCCGCGAGCGAAACGACGAGATTGCCCGGGGCGATGTGGTCGCGGATCTCCCCGAGCAGCCCGTCCATGTCCTGCGGCTTGACGACCAGGACCAGCACGTCGGCAATCTGGGCGGCCTCGGCGTTGTCCAACACCCGAACGCCATAGCGCTCACGCAGCACGGCGGCGTGGTCGGCCCGCTTCTCGGTGATGACGATGTCGGCCGCCGGGCGGCCCGAGCGCAGCAGCCCGGACAGCAGCGTCTCGCCCATGACTCCAGCACCGAAGATCGCCGTCGTGCCCATCGTGGTCCCTCACCGTTCGTCGTCGGCCGTCCGTGTCGCGGGTGGGTCCGCCGGACGCCCGCAGGCGCGAGCCTACCCAGGGTGAGCGGACGGCATACCCCTCAGCCCTTGGTGGCCAGCCCACGCAGGAAGAATGCGACGTTCGCCGGGCGCTCGGCCATCCGGCGCATGAGGTAGCCGTACCACTCCTCGCCGAAGGGGACGTACACCCTCATCTGGTCACCGCGGTCGGCGATCCGCTGCTGCTCGTCGGGGCGGATGCCGTAGAGCATCTGGTATTCGAAGGTCTTCGGCTCGCGGCCGGCCCGGCCGGCGAGCGCCCCGGCAATCTCGATGATCCGCGGGTCGTGGCTGGCGACCATCGGGTAGCCCTGGCCAGCCATGAGGATCTTCAGGCAGCGGATGTAGGACTTGTCGACCTCCGCGCCCTCCTGATAGGCCACCGACTCGGGCTCCTTGTAGGCGCCCTTGCACAGCCGGATCCGGGACCCGGCGTGGGCCAGCGCGCGGCAGTCGGCCTCGGTGCGGTGCAGATAGGCCTGCAGGACGGCGCCGACCGACGGGAAGTCCTTGCGCAGTTCCATGACGACGTCCAGGGTCGCGTCCGTGGTGGTGTGGTCCTCCATGTCCACGGTCATCGTCGTCCCCGCGTTGACCGCGGCCTGGGCGATCTCCCGGGCGTGCCCGAGCGCCACCGCACGGCCGTCGGGCAGGTGCAGACCGAGCGCGGTGAGCTTCACCGACACCTCGGCCTTGCCGCCCTGGCTCAACCCGCGCGCGGTCAGTTCACGCAACAGGGTGAGGTAGGTGTCCTTGGTATGCCGCGCCTGATCAGCGTGGGTGGTGTCCTCGCCGAGGTAGTCCAGCGTCGAGCAGCGACCCACTGCGGCCAATTGGGCGGCGACCCGGACCGCGTCCTCGACCGTGGCACCGGCGACAAATCGCTTGACCACCGACCGGCTGACCGGAGCCTTTTCGACGACATCGCGCACCTGGTTCAGTTTCGACAGGTGCAGGAGCGAGTTGCGCAGGAGGTCGCTGGCGTCCACGTCGACACTCTAGATCCGGACCGGCGTCCCGCGGGAGCCGTGCGGCGGGACTTGCGTCCCGACCTTGCAGGCCCTATGCAGGAGCCCATGGCCACGACCCTGAGTTTCTCCCGCCATGGTGCCGGGATCGGCGACGCCGCGGCGGTCGTTCGCGCCAATGCGGTCAGTTCCGGCCTGGATGCCGCCGTCGCGACCTGCCCAGGCTGGACCGTTCTGGACCTCGTCCTGCACCTGGGCGCCGCACACCGGTGGGCGGTCGCCGTCCTGGACGGCCGGCCCCAGGAGCAGTGGCCCACCGAGGCCTCGGTGCGCGCGGAAGGGCTGGCCGCCGGCGACGTGCTCGACTGGTTCGACGACGGGATGGTCCACCTGCTGCAGGTGTTGGCCGACGCCCCGGCGGACCTGCAGGCATTCTTCTTCCTCAAGGACGCCCCCCGGCCGCGGGAGGCCTGGGCCCGCCGGCAGTGCCACGAGACGACGATTCACGCGGTGGACGCGATGGCCGCCCGGCTCGGGTCGGCACCCACCGCGGCGCAGACCTGGATCCACCCGGAGCTGGCTGCCGACGGCGTCGACGAGCTGCTCACCGGCTTCGTGCCGCGCCGCACCGGGCGGCTGCGCACCGTCGCGGAAGAGCCGCCGCTCACCGTGCTCGTCCGGGCCACCGATGTCGACCGGGCCTGGACCCTGCGGATCAGCGACCAACCGGTAGTGACGACGGCGGGGACCGGCGAGGACGGACCGACCGGCGGCATACCGGATGCTCTGTGGGAGGGGACCGCGGTCGGGCTCTACCTGGCCCTGTGGAACCGCGGCGACGAGCTCGCCGAGACCGGCCCGCGCCCCTTCCTGGAGCGTTGGCGGCGCGACCAGCGGATCGAGTGGAGCTGACCCCGCCGAGGTCCGGGAACGCTAGTCCCCCAGGTGGGCTCGGGCGAAGTCGAGTGACTCGCGCAGGTCCTCGGTGCGCTCCGCGTCGGTGTGTTTTCGGGTGCCCACCTCGACGACGACGTCGCCGTCGAAGCCGGCCCCGGGCAGCATCTCGAGGAACTCGGCGCAGGGCTGCGTGCCACGACCCGGCACGAGGTGCTCGTCGCGAACCGAGCCGGAGCCGTCGGCCAGGTGGACGTGGGTCAGCCGGTGACCGAGTGCGGCCGCCATGTCCAGGGCGTCCGAGCCGGCCGTCGCGGTGTGCGAGAGATCGAGGGTGACGTGGTCGTAGTCCATCGGCACCGGATCCCAGTGCGGCAGATAGGCCTGGAGGTCCCGGCCCCGAGCCCGCCACGGGAACATGTTCTCCACCGCGAGCCGCAGCCCGGACTCGGCCTCACGCTGGGCAACCCCGTCGACGAATTCGACGGCGTAATCCTTCTGCCAACGGAACGGCGGGTGCAGCACGACGGTCGGCGCGTCAAGTTCGACGGCCAACTCGATGGAGCGGTCGATCTTGGTCCACGGCTCGGGGCCCCAGACCCGTTGGGTGATCAGCAGGGTTGGTGCGTGAACCGACAGGACGGGTATGCCGTAGTGCCGGGACAGCGCGCGCAGGGCACCGGCCTCCTGAGAGACGGCATCAGTCCAGACCATGACCTCGATGCCGTCGTAGCCCAGCCGAGAGGCCAGTTCGAAGGCGGTCGCACAGGTGCCGGGATAAACCGAAGCCGTCGACAGGCTCACCCGGATGCCCATGACCACCCCTTCCGTGCCGCGCCGAATGCCACACGACGAGCCTAGGAGACGTCCGGCTCCGAGCCCTGCTCCGCCGGGCCCCGAAGGCCGGGACGATCTGCCCGCCGGCAGCGCCGGAGGTCGCGAAGGCCATAAAATCACGCCGTGCCCGAAGCCCCTCTCGACCTGGCACGAACCTGGGTCGAGTTCACCGATCCCGACAATCCGCGCCAGCGGTTCCGATGTGACCTCACCTGGCTCACCTCGCGGTGGACCTGTGTCTTCGGCGGGAAGTGCCGCGGCCTGTATGCCGATCGCCCGCACGACGGCTGTTGCACCCTCGGCGCGCACTTCACCGAGAAGGCCGACTTCCAGCGGGTTCGCGAGGCCGCGGCCGCTCTCGGCCCGGACGACTGGGAACTGCGCGACGTCGCCTATGCCGGTGGGTCACTGAGCAAAAGCAACTGGACC
>CAZNLX010000117.1:0-5880 GCA_964573925.1 uncultured Intrasporangiaceae bacterium | reverse complement strand
ACCGGCTGGCCCTGCAGACCCGGGAACAGCACATTCGCCGGGAGAAGGCCACCTCGAACATCTGCACCGCGCAGGTGCTGCCCGCCGTCATCGCCAGCATGTATGCCGTGTGGCACGGTCCTGAGGGGCTTGCCGCCATCGCCCGTCGCGTCCACGACCGGGCTCAGACTCTTGCTCGGGGGCTCCGTGCCGGGGGCATCGAGGTGCTGACCACCGCGCCGTTCGACACGATCCGGGTCCGGGTGCCCGGGCGGGCCCACAAACTGCGGCGCGAAGCGGCCGAACGGGGAGTCAACGTCTGGGTCGTCGACGCCGACACGGTGTCGCTGAGCTGTGACGAGACGACCACCCACGCCGACCTCGACGCCGTCTTCGACGCATTCGGCATCGCTGCGCCGGTCGCCCGCGAGGACGGGGGCGACAGGGGTGAGGAGACCACTGGCTGGGATGCCGGTCTGAGCCGCAGCACGGCATACCTCACTCACCCGGTGTTCCACGAGCACCGCAGCGAGACCCAGATGCTGCGCTACCTGCGTCGGCTGTCCGATCGTGACTACGCCCTGGATCGGGGGATGATCCCGCTCGGGTCGTGCACGATGAAGCTCAACGCCACCACCGAGATGGAGGCGATCACCTGGCCCGAGTTCGCCGACCTGCACCCCTTCGCGCCGACCGACCAGACCGAAGGCATCCGGGCGCTCATCGGCCAACTCGGGTCCTGGCTGGCCGAGATCACCGGCTACGACGCGGTGTCCTTGCAGCCCAATGCCGGCTCACAGGGTGAACTGGCCGGACTGCTGGCCATCCACGCCTATCACGAGGCTCGCGGCGAGGGGCACCGCCGCATCTGCCTCATCCCCGCCAGCGCCCACGGGACGAACGCCGCCTCCGCAGTAATGGCGGGCCTGAAGGTCGTCGTGGTCAAGACCGCCCCCGGCGGGGACATCGACATGACCGACCTCAAGGCCAAGGTCGAACACCATGGGCCGCAGCTCGCCGCGATCATGGTGACCTATCCGTCCACCCACGGGGTGTTCGAGGAGACGATCACCGAACTGTGCGGCCTGGTGCACGACGCCGGTGGGCAGGTCTACATCGACGGGGCGAACCTCAACGCCCTGGTCGGGCTGGCCCAGCCCGGGCGGTTCGGGGCTGACGTGTCGCACCTCAACCTGCACAAGACCTTCTGTATCCCGCACGGCGGTGGTGGCCCCGGGGTCGGTCCGGTCGCGGTCCGCTCGCATCTGGCCCCCTTCCTGCCCAACCACCCGCTGGCCCCGGAGTGTGGCCCTGCCACCGGTGTCGGGCCGGTGTCGGCCGCGCCCTACGGGTCGGCGAGCATCCTGCCGATTTCCTGGGCGTACATCCGGCTGATGGGAGGGGCCGGCCTCACCCGCGCCACCCAGGTGGCAATCCTCAACGCCAACTACGTCGCGGCGCGCCTGCGCGAGCATTTCCCGGTCCTGTATGCCGGTGCCAACGGGCTGGTCGCCCACGAGTGCATCCTCGACCTGCGTGGGATCACCGCGGAGACCGGGGTGACCGTCGACGACGTGGCCAAGCGGCTCATCGACTACGGCTTCCACGCCCCGACGATGTCCTTCCCGGTGGCCGGCACCCTCATGGTCGAGCCGACCGAGAGCGAGGATCGCGGCGAGCTCGACCGGTTCATCGCGGCGATGATCGCCATCCGGGCCGAGATCGACCTGGTCCGCGACGGAACCCTCACGGCGGAGGCAAGCCCGCTGCGGTCCGCACCGCATACCGCGGGTGTCCTGGTGGGCGCCTGGGACAAGGCCTACGACCGGACGGTCGCGGTCTTCCCGCCCGGCGTGGACCCGACGGACAAGTACTGGCCGCCGGTCGCCCGAATCGACGGAGCGTATGGGGATCGTCACTTGGTCTGCTCGTGCCCGCCGCCGGAGGCCTTCGAGGGCTGACTCACGGCGTTTTCACTTGGTAGGGTCCTGCTCTGCCCAAGACGAACATTCGGTTAACGCCGGCTGTCCGCCTGGCTAGAGACGAGGAGTCGCCCGGTGGGCAAGAAGCGCCGCCATGAGAAGAAGGTGGCCAAACAGCTGGCCAAGCAGTTGGCCAAGGACGAACGCAGGGTCGGTGCGCCGATCCCCGAGAGTCTGCGGCCTCGGCCCGCCCTTGCCTATGAACTCGACACCAAGCACGGGAACGTCGCCCTGTCGGTGTTGCGCCGGTTCACCCCGGGCCTGAGCTACCTGGTCACCCGATATCCCAAGCGGATGCTCCGCCGGGACGCGGTCGCCGGGGTTGCGGTCGCGGCATACCTCATTCCCCAGGTCATGGCGTATTCCGCCATCGTCAACGTGCCTCCGGTGGCGAGCCTGTGGACGGCCCTCGCCGCGATCATCGCGTATGCCGTCATGGGCAGTTCTCGGATCCTCTCGTCGGGTCCGGAGTCGACCATCGCCCTCATGACGGGGGTCGCCATCGCCCCGCTCGCGGCCGGGAACCCCGACCGGGCCGTGTCCTTGTCCGCGGCGCTGGCGCTCTGCGTGGCCGGCTGGTGTCTGGTCGCCCGGGTCCTTCGCGCCGGACTCATCGCCGAGTTGTTGTCCACCCCGTTGCTCGTGGGCTACCTCGCCGGCGGTGCCGTGCTCATGGTCGTGGGGCAATTGGGCAAGGTCACCGGGACGAAGGTGGACGGGGAGAGCATCGTCGACCAGCTCACCTCGTTCTTTGCTGTCGTGGGGCAAACCAAGTGGCCGACCCTCATCGTCGCCGTCGCGACCCTGGCAGTCATCCTGGTCATCATCAAGGTCCGGCCGTCGTGGCCGGCGCCGCTCATTGCGGTCGTCCTGGCCACGATTGCCTCGGTCGTGCTCCACCTGGAGGCCCAAGGGGTCAAGGTCGTCGGGACCGTGCCCTCCGGCTTGCCCATGCCACATCTGCCCATGGTGACCGCAGAGGAGTTCAAGGCGATGCTGTGGGCGGGTCTGGGCATCACCATCGTCGGCTACAGCGACATCATGCTCATCTCTCGTGGCTTCCCTTTGACGCCCGGTCCCGGCGAAAGCAAGTCGGACGTCCGGGCCGATCCGCAGCAGGAGCTCGTCGCCATGGCCGGCGTGCACGCCGTGGTCGGGATGTTCAGTGGGTATCCCGTGTCGGCGTCCGGCTCCCGGACCGCCCTGGCCATCGCCGGAGGGGCCCGCAGTCAGGCGTACTCGCTCGTGGCGGGCCTGTGCGTCGTCGCCGTCCTCTTCTTCGCCGGGCCGCTCATGGCGTCGCTGCCCTCGGCAGCGCTCGGGGCCGTCGTCTTCTACGCGGCCGGGAAGCTCGTGTCGATCCCGGACTTCCGACGGTTGTGGGCCTTCCGGCGTCGTGAGTTCCTCCTGGCGATCATCGCTCTGCTCGGCACGGTCATCATCGGCATCCTCCAGGGCGTCATCTTCGCCATCGCCCTGAGCCTGCTGGAAATGTTGCACCGGTTGGCTCGACCCCACGAGGGAGTCCTCGGGCGGGTCCCCGGCATTCCGGGCATGCACGATGTCGCCGACTATCCGGACGCCCGGACCATCCCTGGTTGCATCTTCTACCGCTACGACGCGCCGCTGTTCTTCGCCAACGTCGGCGATCTGCGTGAACGAGTGGATCGGCTGGTCAGCCACGAGAACCGGGCCTACCCGGACACCCCGGTTCGCTGGTTCATCCTCAACGTCGAGGCCAATGTCGAGGTCGACATCACGGCGGCCGACGGATTGCGGGAACTTGCTCAAGATCTGGCCGACCGTGGAATCGAACTCGGCTTGGCTCGGGTGAAGTTCGACCTGTACGAGCCCTTGGACCGGGCGGGCGTCGTCGACGTCATCGGCAAGGACATGCTCTTCGCGACCTTGCCCGTCGCCGAGGAGGCCTACCTCAAGTGGGCGGTGGCGCAGGAGTCGGCGTTGCACCCCGAGCCGGACATCGAGGTCATCCACGAGCAGATCGACGCCGGGCCGGCCCAGAGCCTGTTGCCCTGGGACCGGCCGGACGAGGACGACGAGTTGCCCGCCGTGCCGAGTTCGCCCCCGACCGCGGGGACGCCGCCCGGGGTGACCGAAGGCGCGCCAGCCGCGGGTGGGCACTGACCTGCCGAGAGCCGTTGCCTCGGGTCAGGCTTTCGGGCGCCGAGCCTGACCGGCGCGTCCGGCGTCTGATCAGGCGGCCGGGCCGCTGACCCGGCGGACTCTCGAGCCGGCGCGGGTCTTGTCGACGCGAACCTGAGCCTGGATCCGGTCCCGCAGGGCCGGGACGTGGCTGACCACGCCGACCGCTCGGCCGCCCTCCTGGAGACGGTCAAGCACCCCGAGGACCTGTTCGAGGCTCTCGGCGTCCAGACTGCCGAAGCCCTCATCGATGAACAGGGTGTGCAGATCGATGCCGCCGCTCTCCTCGCGCACCGCGTCGGCGAGGCCGAGAGCAAGGGCCAAGGAGGCCACGAAGGACTCGCCGCCGGACAGGGTGGCGGTGTCCCGGGTCTGGCCGGTCCACAGGTCGTCGATGACCAGGCCCAGGCCGCTGCGCCGACCGCCGGAGGCCAGCCGGTCGCTGTGCTCGAGCCGGAAGCGGCCGTCGCCCATCCGTTGCAGCCGCTCATTGGCCAACTCGACCACCCGCTCCAACCGCCCGGCGAGGACGAATGAGGACAGCTTCATCCGCAGCGTGTTGTCCGCGCCGAGCCCGGCCACGACGTCGGCGAGCCCGGCCACGACATCGGCCCGGGCCTTGGCGTCGTGGGCGGCGGTCGCGCACGCGCCGACCTGATCGGCCAGCGCGTCGATGTCCCGAGCGGCTTGTTCGGCCAGGGCATGGGTCCTGGTCGCGGCGGCGCGCCGCGTCTTGGCCGTGGCGGAGAGCGCGGCCAGTGCCTCGAGGTCCGGCACCACGTCGGTCAGGGCTTGGGCGACCTCGTCGTCGGCAAGGGTGGCCTGGGCGGCGGCGGCCTCCGTCGCGGCAGCGGTGAGCCGGTCGCGCAAGGCCGCGACCTCAGCGGGAGGCCGGCTGGCCGAGCGGACCTCGGCCGGGTCGTCGAAGCCCTCGACGCGGCATACCTGGGACGTTCGCGCGGCCTGCTCCACATGCCTGCTTCGGGCGCGTTCCTCGGCCGAGGCGGCGTCCTGCGCCTCAGCGAGCAGGGCCAGGACCTGCTGGTGCCGTCGGCCGACTCCCTCGGAGCGGTCGGATTCCTGCGCCAGAGATGCGCACGGACAACCCTCGGTATGCCGATCGCTCACCTCACGCAGCGCGGTCGCCTCGTGCTGGGCCGTTGCGTCGAGCTCTTCCACGAGGGTCTGGGCGACGGCCAGCGCAGCCAAGTGCTCGGTCCGGACGCCGGCGAGGGCCTCGCGATCGGCCCGGCAGCGAGCGAGCAGCCGTTGCACCTCGGCGGTCTCGGTGACCGCGTCGCGGGCCTCGCGAGCCGCCGCACCAGCCAGTGCGGCCGCCTCCTGCAGCTGCTCGAGGACGCGGGAATCGCCGTCCAAGACCTCAACGGCCGCGTCGAGCAGGCCGGCCGTCGCGGCCAACTCTCGTTCGATGCTCCGGACACGTTCGTCCAACGGGGCCAGGGCTGCCTCCGCCGCCGCGACGTCGGCTGCGGTGACCACGTCGGCGGTGGTCGCCGGGCGGGGGTGCTCGGTCGAGCCGCAGACGGGGCAATCCGTGCCGGGCAGGAGCCCGGCCGCCAACTCGGCCGCCATGCCGTCCAACCGGCGCTGGCGAAGGTCCAGGAGTCGGTCGGCCTGGGCCAGCGCGACCCGCGCCGCAGCGAGGTTCGCCGTCTCCAGACGTCTGGTCGCCGCGATGAGCCGGTCGGCGTCGGCGCGAGTCGACACCAGGAACTCAGCCCGCGCGGCGGCGTCG
>CAZNLX010000116.1:0-5918 GCA_964573925.1 uncultured Intrasporangiaceae bacterium | reverse complement strand
CAGTACTCCCCGGTCACCGAGGTGCTCCTCGAGGAGTCGATCATCGGCTGGAAGGAGTACGAGCTGGAGGTCATGCGCGACAACGCCGACAACGTCGTCGTCGTGTGCTCCATCGAGAACCTCGACCCGATGGGGGTGCACACCGGCGACTCGATCACCGTCGCGCCCGCGCTGACCCTCACCGACCGCGAGTACCAGCGGCTGCGCGACATCGGGATCGCCGTCATCCGCGAGGTCGGTGTCGACACCGGCGGCTGCAACATCCAGTTCGCCGTCAACCCCGTCGACGGTCGCATCATCGTCATCGAGATGAACCCCCGGGTCTCGCGGTCCTCGGCGCTGGCGTCCAAGGCGACCGGCTTCCCGATCGCCAAGATCGCCGCGAAGATGGCCATCGGCTACACCCTCGACGAGGTGCCCAACGACATCACCCGCCAGACCCCGGCCTCTTTCGAACCGACCCTCGACTATGTCGTCGTCAAGGTGCCGCGGTTCGCCTTCGAGAAGTTCCCGGCCGCCGACCCGACCCTCACCACGACGATGAAGAGCGTCGGTGAGGCGATGTCCCTCGGGCGCAACTTCACCGAGGCCCTGCAGAAGGCGCTGCGTTCGATCGAGCGCACGGAGGCCTCGTTCCACTGGGACGGACCGACCCCCGATGGCGAGGCGGTCGTCGCGCTGCTGGCCCGGATCACCGTGCCCACCGACGGGCGGATCGTCGGGGTGCAGCAGGCCCTGCGTGGCGGGGCCACCGTCGAGCAGGTGTATGCCGCCACCGGCATCGACCCGTGGTTCCTCGACCAGATCGCGCTCATCAACGAGATCGCCGAGCGGGTGCGCACCGCCGACCGGCTGCGTCCGGAGCTGCTGGCCCTGGCCAAGCACCACGGCTTCTCCGACCGGCAACTGGCCGCCCTGCGCGGGATGCCGGAGGCAGTGGTCCGCGGGGTCCGGCACGCCTTGGGCATCCGCCCGGTCTTCAAGACCGTCGACACCTGCGCCGCCGAGTTCGCGGCCTCGACCCCGTACTACTACTCCTCCTACGATCAGGAGTCCGAGGTGCTTCCTCGGGACCGGGCGGCCGTCATCATCCTCGGTTCGGGACCGAATCGGATCGGCCAGGGCGTCGAGTTCGACTACTCGTGCGTGCACGCCTCGTTCGCTCTGCGGGACGCCGGCTACGACACCGTCATGGTCAACTGCAACCCGGAAACGGTCTCCACCGACTACGACACCTCCAGCCGGCTCTACTTCGAGCCGCTCACTCTCGAGGACGTTCTCGAGGTCGTCCACGCCGAGGCGGCAGCCGGACCCATCGCCGGCGTCATCGTCCAGTTGGGCGGCCAGACCCCGCTGGGCCTGGCCCAGGCGCTCAAGGACGAAGGGGTCACCGTCGTCGGGACGTCCCCGGAGGCGATCAACCTCGCCGAGGACCGGGGAGCCTTCGGCCGGGTCCTCGCGGAGGCGAACCTACCCGCCCCGCGGCACGGCACGGCATACAGCGCGGCCGAGGCGGTCGCCGTCGCGCACGAGATCGGCTACCCGGTGCTCGTGCGACCCTCCTACGTTCTCGGCGGTCGGGGGATGCAGATCGTCTACGACGACGCCACCCTCGTCACCTACGTCGAGGCGGCGACGATCGCCTCGCCCGAACACCCCATCCTCGTCGACCGCTTCCTTGATGACGCGGTCGAGATCGACGTCGATGTCCTCTACGACGGCAGCGAGATGTACCTCGGGGGCGTCATGGAGCACATCGAGGAGGCCGGCATCCACTCCGGTGACAGTGCCTGCACCCTGCCCCCGGCCACCCTGGGCGCCGCCGAACTCGAGCGGGTCCGAGCCAGTTCGCTCGCGCTCGCCGAAGGCATCGGCGTCCGCGGACTCATGAACGTCCAGTTCGCCCTCGCCCAGGACGTCCTCTACGTCCTGGAAGCCAACCCGCGAGCCTCGCGGACCGTCCCCTTCGTCGCCAAGGCGACCGGGGTGCCGTTGGCCAAGGCGGCCGCCCGGGTCATGCTCGGGGCGAGCATCGCGGATCTGCGCGCCGAAGGCTTGCTGCCGCAGCTCCTGGACGGGGGGAGCCTGCCGCCGCATGCCCCGATGTCGGTCAAGGAGGCCGTGCTGCCGTTCAGCCGGTTCCGCACCAAGGACGGCCAGATGGTCGACGCCTTGCTCGGTCCTGAGATGAAGTCGACGGGCGAGGTCATGGGCATCGACACCGACTTCGGTGCGGCCTTCGCCAAGAGCCAGCTCGCGGCATACGGTGGCCTGCCCGAGCGTGGCACGGTGTTCGTGTCCGTCGCCAACCGGGACAAGCGGGCGATGATCTTCCCGGTCCGGGCCCTGGCCGAGCTCGGGTTCACCCTGCTGGCCACGTCGGGGACGGCGGATGTCTTGCGTCGCAACGGGATCAAGGCCGAGGTGGTCCGCAAGATCACCGAGCGATTCGACGACGAGACCGGCGAGGTGGTCGAGCGGACGATCGCCGACCGGATCCTCGCCGGGGAGGTCGACATGGTCGTCAACACCCCGACCGGACAGACGGCCCGCACCGACGGCTACGCCATCCGGGCGGCCGCCATCGCCGCGGACGTCACCCTCATCACGACCGTGCAGGAACTCGGTGCGGCCGTCCAAGGCATCGAGTCGATGCGCTCAGGCCCGATCCGGGTGACCTCTCTGCAGGAGCACGCTCGGGCGCTGGATCTCTACGCCCGGGCTGCCGGGACCGCGTGACGGTGCGGACTGTGGGCCTCTACGACCTCGCCTTTCAGCACCTCCTCACCAGGGTCGACGCCGAGCGCGCGCACCGGGTCTCCTTCCGCAGTCTGCAGGCCCTGTATGCCGCCGGCACCCGCTCCGACCGGGTCGCCTCCGTGGGCGAGCGGGTGGTCCGGTCCCAGACGGTCCCCGACGTCCCCGGACTGCGGGTCAAGGTCTTCGGCCGGTGGCTGCGCAGTCCGCTGGGTCTGGCCGCCGGCTTCGACAAGAACGCCGAAGGCATCGACGCGCTGGCCTCCCTCGGCTTCGGCTTCGTCGAGATCGGGACGGTCACCGGCCAGGCACAGCCCGGCAATCCCACCCCGCGGCTGTTCCGCTTGCCTGCCGATCGAGCCATCGTCAACCGGATGGGCTTCAACAACGACGGGGCAGCCGTGGTGGCTCGCCGATTGGCCGCCCGGGCGGCCGGGCCCCACGACGACGTGGTGCTCGTCGGCGTGAACATCGGCAAGACGAAGGTCGTCCCCAACGACGAGGCTATCGAGGACTACCTCACCAGCACCCGGCTGCTGGCTCCGCATGCCGATTACCTCGTCGTCAACGTCAGCTCGCCGAACACCCCGGGGCTGCGGGACCTGCAAGCGGTGGACAGCCTGCGTCCGCTGCTCGCGGCGGTCGGCCCGGCCGCCGACGAGGCTGCCGGGCGGCGCGTCCCGCTGCTGGTGAAGATCGCCCCCGATCTCGCCGACGAGGACGTCCTTGCGGTCGCCGACCTCGCCGCGGACCTCGGCCTTGCCGGTGTCGTGGCCACCAACACGACGATCGGCCGCGACGGACTGCACACCCCGGCCGGCGAGGTCGCCCGGCTCGGGGCGGGCGGCCTGTCCGGACCGGTCCTGGCGGCCCGGTCCATCCAGGTGCTGGCCCTGCTGCGACGGCGGCTGCCCAGCGACGCGGTGGTCATCAGCGTGGGCGGCATCGACACCCCCGCGGACGCCGTGCGCCGACTCGACCAGGGCGCCACACTCGTCCAGGCCTACACGGGCTTGATCTACGGCGGTCCCCTGTGGGTGCGCCGGGTCAACGCCGCCCTCGCAACGCGCCCAGGAGGCGACCATGACTGACCTGCCGGACCCGGCATACCCGGTCGGGGGGGCCGGCCAGGACCGCGTGGTGCCGTTCGGGGTGCGACTGGCGACGGCGATGGCGGCGCACGGGCCGCTCTGCGCGGGGATCGACCCGCATCCCGGGCTCGTCCATTCCTGGGGCTTGCCCTACGACCTGGCCGGGGTCGAACGCTTCGCGATGACCTGCGTCGAGGCGTTCGGCGGCCGGGTCGCCGCGGTCAAGCCGCAGTCGGCCTTCTTCGAGGTCTTCGGCGCCCGCGGTGTCGACCTGCTCGAGCGGGTCGTCGCCGGACTGCGGGCCGCCGGCACCCTGGTCATTCTCGACGTCAAACGTGGCGACATCGGCACGACGATGGACGCCTATGCCGACGCCTTCCTCGGCAAGGACGCTCCGCAGCCGCCGGACGCGATCACCGTCAACCCGTTCCTCGGCTACGGCTCACTGCGGCCGGCGATCGATCTGGCCCACGCCACCGGTCGCGGCATCTTCGTCCTTGCCCTCACCTCCAACCCCGAGGGGTATGCCGTCCAGCACGCCGTCCTCGATGGGACGAGCGTCGCGGGTCACGTCGTGGCTGGGGCGACGGCCGACAACGCGCAGGCCGCCGGGCGCGGCGAGCTCGGCTCGGTCGGATTGGTCGTCGGGGCGACCGTCGGGGATGCCGTCGAGCGGCTCGGGTTGGACCTCCCGGGCGTCCACGGGCCATTCCTCGCTCCGGGCGTCGGTGCGCAGGGCGGCACCGCACAGTCGCTGCGGCGGGTCTTCGGGGCCGCCCTTCCCCGGGTGCTGGCCGCCTCCAGCCGAGAGGTCCTCGAGGCCGGACCGCATGCCGCCGACCTGGCGACCCGGGCTCAGGAGACGGCAGCACGGCTCCGCGAGGCCATGGCCTGAAGGGTGCTCACGCGAGGGTGAGCGCAGGCTCGCGCCGATGGTTCCCGTCGGCTGGCTGATCAAGCCATCGACACGGCGGGCCCCGTGCGTTGCGACCGAGGTTGGGCCTGAGTAGGTTCGGTCCTTGACGTTGCACGGAGGATCGAGGAGTGACCACGGTGGCCCTGCCCGAGTTGACCCCGCAAGAGCGTGCGGCTGCCCTGGAGAAGGCTGCCCTGGCTCGCCGGGCCCGCGCAGCCGTGAAGAACCGGCTCAAGTACTCGCAGGGCTCGCTGGCCGAGGTCATTGCCGAGGGCAAGGACGACCCGGTCCTCGGCAAGCTCAAGGTGTCGGCGCTGCTGGAGTCGCTGCCGGGGGTGGGGCCGGTCCGGGCTCGCCAGATCATGGCCGAGGTCGGCATCTCCGAGTCCCGGCGGGTCCGCGGGCTGGGCGTGAACCAGGCGGCGGCGCTTATCGCCCGCTTCGACCAATCGTGACCGGGGCGGAACCCTCGTCTCGGTCGGGGGTCCCCGGGGAGGGCGTCGGCCGGCTCGTCGTGCTCGCCGGGCCGACCGCGGTCGGCAAGGGGACGATTGCGGCATACGTCCGCACTCACTACCCGCAGGTCTGGCTGTCCGTTTCGATGACGACCCGAGCCCCGCGCCCGGGTGAGGTCGACGGAGTGCACTACATCTTCGTCGCCGACGAAGAGTTCGATCGCCTCGTCGAGGCGGGGGAGTTCCTCGAACATGCCGTCGTCCACGGGCGCGCCAAGTACGGCACCCCTCGTGGCCCAGTCGAGCGGGCCCTCGCCGCGGGTCGGCCCGCGCTGCTGGAGATCGACCTGCAGGGTGCCCGACAGGTCCGCCAGAACATGCCGGAGGCGCTGCTGGTCTTCCTCGCGCCGCCCAGCTGGGACGAATTGGTCCACCGTCTCGTGGGCCGGGGGACCGAGACCGAGGCCGAGCGCGAGGTCCGGCTCCAGACGGCCTTGCGCGAACTCGCCGCGGTCGACGAGTTCGATGTCGTCATCGTCAACGACGATGTGCGCCTGGCCAGCGAACACCTCGTATCATTGATGGGACCGCGCCCGGCTGGCTGAGCACGCCGACGCGACCGACAGCCCCTGACGAATCGAGATCTCGCCGTGTCCGGAACCGTGGCCAACCCCATCGGCATCACCAACCCGCCCATCG
>CAZNLX010000115.1:0-5920 GCA_964573925.1 uncultured Intrasporangiaceae bacterium | reverse complement strand
CCTTCCAGCCGATGATCGACTCCTCGAGGAGCACCTCGGTGACCGGGGAGTACTGTAGGCCCGCACCGGCGATCCGGCGCAGGTCCGCCTCGTCGTAGGCGAATCCGGATCCCAGCCCACCCATGGTGAACGAGGGCCGGACAACCACCGGGTAGTTGAGTTCAGCGGCGGCAGCAAGACATTCGTCCATTGTGTGGCAGATGATCGACCGGGCCGACTCGGCGCCACAGCGGGCCACGACACCCTTGAACTTCTCGCGGTCCTCCCCCAGTTGGATCGCCTCGACGTTGGCTCCGATGAGCGGGCAGCCGTAGCGCTCCAGCACGCCGCGCCGGTGCAACTCCATCGCACAGTTGAGCGCGGTCTGGCCGCCGAGGGTGGCCAGCACCGCGTCGGGGCGTTCCTTGGCGATGATCGCCTCGACCGCTTCCGGGGTGATCGGCTCGACATAGGTGGCGTCGGCGAACTCCGGGTCGGTCATGATCGTCGCCGGGTTGGAGTTGACGAGGATGACCCGGATGCCTTCGTCCCGCAGGACGCGGCAAGCCTGGGTGCCGGAGTAGTCGAACTCGCAGGCCTGCCCGATGACGATCGGACCCGATCCGATGACCAGGACGCTCGTGATGTCCGCGCGCCGAGGCATCAGCGGGCCGCCTTCCAGTTGTTCCGTGCCATGAGATCGACGAACCGCCCGAAGAGGTATGCCGCGTCGTGCGGTCCGGCCGCCGCCTCCGGGTGGTACTGCACCGAGAAGGCCGGGACGTCGAGGCACTCCAGCCCCTCGACGACGTCGTCGTTGAGGCAGACGTGGCTGACCCGCACCCGCCCGTAGGGCGTCTGGCTGTCGTGCTTGACCGGTGCGTCGACGGCGAAGCCGTGGTTGTGCGCGGTCACCTCGACCTTGCCGGTGGTGCGGTCCATGACCGGTTGGTTGATCCCCCGGTGGCCGTACTTGAGTTTGTACGTCCCGAAGCCCAGCGTCCGGCCGAGCAACTGGTTGCCGAAGCAGATCCCGAAGAACGGGATCCGCCGGTCCAGGACCGCACCGAGCACCGTGAGATCCGCGGTCGCCGGGTCACCGGGGCCGTTGGAGAAGAACACCCCGTCCGGCCCGGGCGAGCCGTCGGCCCCCGGCACGGACAGCACGTCCTCGATCGTCGCGGTGGCCGGCAGGACGTGCACCTCGATGCCCTCACGGGCCATCAAGGCCGGTGTCATGCCCTTGATCCCCAGGTCGATCGCGGCCACGGTGAACCGCCGCTCCCCCTGTGCCGCAACGACATAGGCGGACTCGGTGGTCACCTGGCTGGCCAACTCGGCCCCAGCCATGCTGGGGCTCGCGGTGACCTTGGCGAGCAACTCACCCTCGGTCGCGGAGAACGAGGGACCGCTGAAGATGCCGACCCGCATGGCCCCGCGCTCGCGCAGGTGTCGGGTGAGCGCTCGGGTGTCGATGCCGCAGATCCCGACGATCCCCTGGGCGAGGAGTTCGTCCTCCAGCGAGCGACGCGAGCGCCAGTTGGACGGGCGCAGGGCGGGGTCGCGCACGGCATACCCGGCGACCCAGATGCGCCGGGACTCGTCGTCCTCGTCGTTCCACCCGGTGTTGCCGACGTGCGGAGCCGTCATGACGACGACCTGCCGGTGGTAGGACGGGTCGGTGAGGGTCTCCTGGTAGCCGGTCATCCCAGTGGAGAAGACCGCCTCGCCGAGGGTCTCGCCCACCGCGCCGAAGGCGTGACCGACGAAGCGCCGTCCGTCCTCGAGGACGAGCACCGCGGGTTCCCGGTCGCCGGACAACGAGGGGGCGGCGGTCACGAGAGCTCCTCCAGATCGAACTGGCCGCGGACGCGACCTCGGTATGCCGTGCACTCGCCGCGCAGGACGGTGGCCACGACGGGGGCGGGCAGGGTGCGCCCGTGCCAGGGGTTGTTGCGGGACAGCGACCGGCTGGCGTCGCGGTCCACGGTCCAGCGCGCGTCCGGGTCGACGAGCACGAGGTTGGCCGGCTCGCCGATCGCCATCGGCCGCCCATGTCCCCCCGGCCCGGCGAGCCCGGCGATCCGCGCGGGGGCGAACGATGTCCGCTCGGCGACCTGGGCCCAGCTGAGCAGCCCCGGCCGGACCGCGACGTCGACGAGGACGCCCAGGGCGGTCTCCAGACCGAGCATGCCGAAGGCGGCGTCCGGGAACGCGTGTTCCTTGTCGTGCCGGGCGTGCGGGGCATGGTCGGTGGCCAGGGCGTCGACGGTCCCGTCGAGCAGGGCGGCGAGGATCGCCTCCCGGTCCTCGTCCGGTCGCAGCGGCGGGTTGACCTTGAAGACCGGGTCGTATCCGGCGAGCAGGTCCGTCCCCAGGGCGAGGTGGTGCGGAGTGACCTCGGCGGTGATCGCGAGCCCCTGCGCCTTGGCCCAGCGGATGATCTCCACCGAGGCCGCGGTCGAGACGTGGGCGATGTGGACCCGCGATCCGGTATGCCGCGCCAACTGGACGTCGCGCGCGACGATGACGTCCTCGGCGACGCCGGGCCAGGCCGGCAGTCCGAGGCGGCCGGACACTTCACCCTCATGACAGCAGGCCGACCCGTCGGCCAATCGCGGGTCCTGAGCGTGCTGCGAGATGACCCCGCCGAACGCCTTGACGTAGTCCAGCGCGCGTCGCATGAGCCGGGCGTCGTGGACGCAGCGGCCGTCGTCGGAGAACACCCGCACCTGGGCCCGCGAGCGCGCCATCAAGCCGAGTTCGGCGAGTTCGGCACCGGCCAGCCCCTTGGACACCGCGCCGATGGGCTGGACGTCAACGAGCCCGGCGGCCCGCCCGAGGTCCAGGACCCGCTCGGCGGCCTCGGCGGTGTCGGTGACCGGCGAGGTGTTGGCCATGGCGAGCACGGCGGTGAAGCCACCGACCGCTGCCGCCGCCGACCCGCTCGCGACGGTCTCGGCGTCCTCTCGACCCGGTTCCCGCAGGTGCGTGTGCAGGTCGACCAGGCCCGGCAGCAGCACGAGCCCGTCGGCGTCGATGACGGCGAGCCGGTGGCCAGGGCGCGCCGTGGCATCGACGGCGGTGCCGAGTTCGGTGATGACGCCATCTCGGATCACCAGGTCAGCGGATTGCGTCCCGAGCACTCGGGCGCCGCGGATCACCAGGTCGCTCATGCCGCGCCCCCCGTCTCGCCGGCCAACAGGTGGTAGAGGACCGCCATCCGCACGGCCACACCGGCGGACACCTGGTCGAGAATCGCCGAACTCGTCGCGTCGGCAGCCTCGGCGGAGATCTCCAGGCCCCGGTTCATCGGCCCGGGGTGCAGGATCGGCAGGTCGGGGTTGGCGGCATACAGGCGGGTGAGGCGCTCACGGGTGAGGCCGTAGCCCGCGGTGTACTCGCGTTCGGTCGGGAAGAAGCCGCCGGTCATCCGTTCCCGCTGGACCCGCAGCATCATCACCGCGTCCGGGCGGTCTCCCGGCGCGGCGGCATACAGGGTCTCGTCGAGGTCCCAGCTCGTCGCGAAGCCGTCGCGGCGGGACCAGTCGCCGATCCCGCTGGGCATGAGGGTCGGCGGCGCGACCACGGTGACCCGCGCCCCGAGCCGGCCCAGGGTGAGGATGTTGGAGCGGAACACCCGGGAGTGGGCCAGGTCGCCGACGATGACGACGTGCCGGCCGTCGAGGGACCCGAGCCGCTGACGCAGCGCGTAGGCGTCCAGCAGCGCCTGGGTGGGGTGTTCGTGAGTGCCGTCCCCGGCGTTGATGACCGAGGCGTCGACCCACTGGGCCACCTGGTGGCAGGCGCCCGAGGCGCTGTGTCGGATGACGAGGGCGTCGACGGCCATCGCGCAGATCGTCTTCACCGTGTCGCGCAACGACTCGCCCTTGGAGGTCGAGGAGCCCTTGCCGGTGATGTTGATCGTGTCGGCGCTCATCCATTTGCCGGCGATCTCGAACGAGGACCGAGTGCGCGTGGAGTCCTCGAAGAAGAGGTTGATGACCGTGCGGCCGCGCAGCGTGGGGATCTTCTTGACCTCGCGGCGCTGGACGTCGTGCATCGACGCGGCCGTGTCGAGGATGCCTTCGACCTCCTCGCGGGACAGATCCGCCGAGGACAGCAGGTGCTTGCGGCTCATCGGTCACCTCCGCCGCTGATGAGGACCTCGTCGGGGCGTGCGTCGGTCTCGGCCAGGCGCACGTGGACCCGCTCGGTCGAACTCGTCGGCAGGTTCTTGCCGACGTGATCGGCGCGTATGGGCAACTCCCGGTGGCCTCGGTCGACGAGGACGGCCAGGCGCACGGCCCGGGGCCGGCCCAACTCGGTCAGCGCCTCGAGCGCTGCTCGGATGGTTCGCCCCGAGTAGAGGACGTCGTCGACGAGGACGATGATCCTGCCGTCGACACCGCAGGCCGGGATCTTCGAGGGCATGACCACCCGGGTGGGCTGGCGACGCAGGTCGTCGCGGTGCATCGTCACGTCGAGCGCGCCGACCGGGACGGTGATCCCCTCGACCTCCTCGATGACGTCCGCGAGTCGACGGGCCAGGGGGACGCCCCGAGAGGGGATACCCAGCAGGATCAGGCCCTCGGGGCCCTTGTTCCGCTCGAGGATTTCGTGGGCGACGCGCCGCAGGGCCCGGGACACGTCCCCGGAACTCATGACGACGCGTGCGCCAGGGGGTGTCGGCGTGGGGGTCTGCTCGGACGCCACCATCGCGGACCTCCTTCCCCGCCTCACAGGACGGTGGTTAAAGGACGTCGGGTTCGGGGTAAACCCTACCCCCGCCCGCGCAGCCTCCCGCCCCGGGTCCGTATGCCGGTCGCCCACCCCCCGCTGGCGGCGTAGATCCTGGATTTGTTGGTTGGTCCACGACATGTCGTGGACCAACCAACAAATCCAGGATCTATGGCCGGGAGGAAGCAGGGGGTGACCAGCTAGGGTCACCTCCTGGAGAGGAGGGGTGCCCAGATGCAGGCCCGCCAGTTGCGACCGCTGGATGCGGCATACCTCGCGTTGGACGGACCCCGCACGGTCGGCCACGTGTGCCTCGTCCTCCCCCTCGACGGGCCGATCACCCTGGCGGCCCTGCGCGACCAGGTGGACGCCCGGGTGGGCCGGCTCCCGGAACTGCGCCAGCGTCTGCACCAGAGCAGCAACCCGCTGGACCGGTCGTGGTGGATCGATGATGCATCCTTCGACGTCGACCAGCACGTCGAGGAGTTCCACGTCGGCCGCCGCGATCTCACCGACGTGGTCGCCGAGCTGGCCATGGAACATCTCCCGCGCAACCGCCCGCTGTGGCAGGCCCATCTGATCCGGGACCGGCGCCACTGCTACGTCATGACCAAGGTGCACCACAGCATTGCCGACGGGGCCCGCTACCGGGACATCCTGCACGCCCTGTTCGGCACCGCGGCGGACGAGGTGGAACCCTGGTCACCGCAGCGTCCACCGAGTGCTCTGGACCTGGCCGCGCGCGGGATCGTCGGGGCCGCGCGCTGGGCCTGGGGCTCGGCGTATGCCGCCGCCCGCGCCCTGGCCGACCGCCCGCGTGACCTCGGCGGGGTGTTCGATTCGGTGGGCTGGCCCAGCGCCCCGCCCACTCCGTTCAACCGCTCGGTGGGGCCGCGGCGGGCGTGGGCCTTCCGTACCTGGGGACTGGCCGCCAGCAAGCCGACCCGGGCCAGCTTCGGCCTCACCGTCAACGACGTCGTGCACGCGGTCACCGCGGCAGGCCTGCGCGAGTGGCTCAGTGAGAAGGACGCCCTGCCCACCGACCCGCTGGTGGCACTCGTCCCGATGTCGGTGCGTCACCTCTCCCCGGACCCGACCGGTGCGAACCGGTTAGCCCTGGGACTGTGCCGCATCCCCACCGACATCGACGACCCGGTCGAGCGGCTCTTCTCCGCCCAGGAGGACATGGCCGAGGCGAAGG
>CAZNLX010000114.1:0-5922 GCA_964573925.1 uncultured Intrasporangiaceae bacterium | reverse complement strand
CGTCAACTGGGGCGGCAAGGTCCACGGCGGCATCCTCATGCGCTGGCTCGACGAGACCGGCTATGCGTGCGCCTCGTCGTGGAGCCACAGTCACGTCGTGTCGCGCTTCTCCGGCGGGGTCTCGTTCCTGCGTCCGATCCGGATCGGCGACCTCGTCGAGATCCAGTCCCGCCTGGTGCACACCGGCCGCACGTCGATGCACGTCTCGTTGCGGGTCCTGGCCGGCAGCCCTCGCACCGGGGAGCTCGCCTTGACGACGCAGTGCACGAGCGTCTTCGTCGCCCTCGACGGGGATGGCCGGCCGGCCCCGGTGCCGGCGTGGGAGCCGACGACGCCGGTGGACCGGGCCGCCCAGGAACGAGCCCTGGAGTTCATGGCGCTGCGAGCCGACCCGGCGTTCCGCGGCGGCGGCCGGGCCGGCTGATCATCGCGACGTCGCGGCCCGCTCGGTCAGCGGGTGAAGCTGCGGGCCCGCTTGATCGCGGCCCGGGCCTCGGCCAACTGCTCGGTGACCCGGACCGGGGCGGTGCCGCCCCGGGAATCCCGTGAGGCCAGCGATCCCTGGACCGACAGGACCGAGCGGACCGCCGGGTTCAGGTGCGGATCGATCGCCGCCAGGTCGGCGTCGGACAGGTCCCACAACTCGATGCCGCGCCGCTCACACTCCCGAACGCAGGTGCCGGCCACCTCGTGCGCGACCCGGAAGGGCGCTCCTTGGCGGACCAGCCACTCGGCGATGTCTGTGGCCAACGCGAAGCCCTGCGGGGCAAGGCTCTCCAACCGGTCGGTGTGGAAGACGAGGGTGCGGATCATCCCAGCGAAGGCCGGCAGCAGCACCGACAGGGTGTCGATCGCGTCGAAGACCGGCTCCTTGTCCTCCTGCAGATCGCGGTTGTAGGCCAACGGCAGGCCCTTGAGCGTCGTCAGCAGTCCGGCAAGATCGCCGACGACCCGGCCGGCCTTGCCCCGGGCGAGCTCAGCAATATCCGGGTTCTTCTTCTGCGGCATGATGCTCGACCCGGTCGAATAGGCGTCGTCGAGGGTGACGTAGCCGAACTCCTTGGTCGCCCAGAGGACGACCTCTTCGGCGATCCGGGAGACGTCGACCGCGGTCATCGCCAGGACGAAGGCGAACTCGGCGGCGAGATCGCGGGATGCGGTGCCGTCGATCGAGTTCTCCACCGAACGGGAGAAGCCGAGGTCCCGGGCCACCGCCTCCGGGTCCAGGCCCAGTGAGCTGCCGGCCAACGCCCCTGAGCCGTAGGGCGAGGAGTCGGCCCGGCGGTCCCAGTCCCGCAGCCGATCGACGTCTCTCAACAGGGCCCAGGCGTGCGCCAGCAGATGATGGGAGAGCAGGACCGGCTGGGCATGCTGCAGGTGGGTGCGCCCGGGCATGGCCACGCCGAGATGGGTGTCCGCCTGTCCGACGAGAGCGTCGACGACGTCGAGGACCAGCCCGGACAGGTCGCGGGCCGCGTCCCGCAGGCACATCCGCAGCAGCGTGGCGATCTGGTCGTTGCGTGAGCGCCCGGCACGCAACCGTCCACCGACATCGACTCCGGCTCGCTCCATGAGGCCGCGCTCTAGCGCCGTGTGGACGTCCTCGTCGTCGGGGTCCGGACCGAAACTGCCAGTGAGCACGTCGCGGAACAACTCGTCGAGGGCACCGAGCATCGTCGTGAGGTCGGCATCGGACAGCAGCCCGGCGCGATGGAGCACGCGGGCGTGTGCCTTGGACCCGGTGATGTCGTATGCCGCGAGCCGCCAGTCGAAGTGGGTGCTGCGGGACAGTTCGGCCAGGGCGTCGGCCGGGCCGTCGGCGAATCGCCCACCCCAAAGGCTCACCCGCGGGGCGGTGGGTTCGTGGGGGGTCTGGGTGGGCGGCATACCTGGCCTTTCGGGAGTCGGGTCATCCAGCGGGACGGTCATGCCGGAGCGCCGGCGAGCGCGAGCAGCCGTTGGGCGACCGCGCGGCCGCCCCGGGCCGACGAGGTGACGACAAGGATCGTGTCGTCACCGGCCACGGTCCCGAGCACGTCGGAGAGCCGGGCCGCGTCGAGCGTCGACGCCAAATGGTTGGCGGCGCCGGGCGGGGTTCGCAGGACGACGAGATTGCCCGACGCTTGGGCGGTGACGAGGAGTTCCTCGAGCAGCCGACGCAGCCGGGTGGGCACCTGTTCGGCCGGGGGCGACGACGGCCCGGGGACCGCGTAGACCAGGCCCCGCCCGGCCCGGACCTTGACCGCACCGAGCGCTTCGAGATCACGCGACAGGGTCGCCTGGGTGACCTCGATCCCGGCTTCGGCGAGCAGGGCGAGCAGTTCCCCCTGCGACCGGACGGCGCGCTCGGCCAGCAACGCGGCGATCTTCGCGCGCCTGGCCGTCGGGGTCTGCGGGATCACGGTGCGCCCGCAGCCGCCGCCGCGTCGAGCAGCCCGGGCAGAGCCGCGACGAAGGCGTCGAGTTCGTGGGCCTCGATGACCAACGGTGGTGCCAGCCGCAGGGCGTCGGGCGCGACCGCATTGACGATGAACCCCGCCTCCCGGGCCAGCGTCATGACCTGGGCCGCCAGGGGTTGGGTGAGCGCCACCGCTCGCAGCAGGCCCTCGCCCCGGACCTCAGCGACGAGCGGATGGCCGAGTGCCTGGATCGACGCCGCGAGGTGGTCCCCCATGGCCTGCGCGTGGGCGAGCAGCCCGTCGGACTCGATCGTGTCGATGACCGCGAGTCCGGCTGCGCAGGCCAGCGGATTCCCACCGAAGGTGCTGCCGTGCTGGCCCGCGGCGAGCAACCCGGTGACCTCCGGACCGAAGGTGACCAGGGCGCCGATGGGCACTCCCCCGGCCAGGCCTTTGGCCAGGGTGATCGCGTCGGGGACGACGCCACGCCCCTGGACGGCGAACCACCGGCCGGTGCGTCCCATCCCGGTCTGGACCTCGTCGAGGATGAGCAGGGCGCCCGCCGCGGTGGTCAACTCGCGAGCCAGGCCCAGGTATGCCGCCGTACCCGGCACGACGCCGCCCTCGCCCTGGATCGGTTCGAGGATGACAGCGGCAAGGTCGTCGCCGACCGCCGCGACCGCCGAGCGCAGGGCCGGCTCGTCGTTGTAGGGAACGTGGACGACCGTGGCGATGAGCGGCTCGAACGGATCGCGATAGGCGGCCTTCCAGGTCAGTGCCAGGGCACCGGTCGAACGGCCGTGGAAGGAGCCTTCGGCAGCGATGATCGTCCCCCGGCCAGTGCGCCGGGAGAGCTTGATCGCCGCCTCGATCGCCTCGGTGCCGGAGTTGGCGAAGAAGACCCCCGACCCGGCCGGGGCGTCGGCGATCCGCAGGAGGGTCTCGGCGAGCTGCACCTGCGGCTCACTGGTGAAGAAGTTCGAGACATGGACGAGGGCCGATGCCTGCTTGGTGACCGCCCCGACGAGGGCCGGATGCCCGTGGCCGAGGGTGTTGACGGCGATACCGGCCAGCAGGTCGAGATACCGCTTGCCGTCGACATCGACGACATAGCAGCCCTGCCCGTGCGAGAGGACCGTCTGCGGGACGCCGAAGACGGGGATGAGCGAGGCGGCATACCGGCCCAGCCAGTCCGCGACGTGCGAGGTGCCGGTCATGCCCAAACCTCGCCGTCGGGGTCGGGAAGGACCATGGTGCCGATCCCTTCGTCGGTGAAGACCTCCAGCAGCAGCGAATGGGCCGCCCGACCGTCGATGACGTGGGCCTGGGGAACCCCATGCTCGACCGCTCGGATGCAGGCTTCGAGCTTGGGGACCATCCCGGAGTCGACCGTTGCGAGCAGCCGTCGGGCCTCGGACAGCCCGATCTGGGAGAGCAGCGAGTCCCGATCCGGCCAGGCCGCGTAGATCCCTTCGACGTCGGTGAGGACGACGAGCTTGCGGGCCTGCAGTGCCACCGCGAGCGCGGCCGCGGCGGTGTCGGCGTTGACGTTGAGCACCTGGCCGGGCTCGTCGAGATCGGGGGCGACGGTCGACACGACCGGGATCCGGCCCGCGGCGATGATGTCGAGGACCGCAGCCGGGTTGACGCCGACGACATCGCCGACGAGGCCGAGGTCCACCTCCTCCCCGTCCACGACGGTGCCGCGCTTGCGCGCCTGGAACAGGTGGGCGTCCTCGCCGGACAGCCCGACGGCCAGCGGCCCGTGCTGGTTGAGCAAGCCGACGAGTTCGCGCTGCACCTGTCCGGTGAGGACCATCCGGACGACCTCCATGACCTCGGGGGTGGTCACCCGCAGGCCGCCCTTGAACTCGCTGGTCAGGCCCATCCGCGTGAGCATGGCGCCGATCTGCGGACCGCCGCCGTGGACGACGACCGGATGCAGGCCGGCATACCGAAGGAAGGCGACGTCCTGGGCGAAGGCTGCCTTGAGCGAGTCGTCGACCATCGCGTTGCCGCCGTACTTGACGACGACGAGGGCGCCGCGGAAGCGCTCCAGCCACGGCAGTGCCTCGACGAGGGTGCGGGCCTTGCCGGCCGCGACCCGGACGGCTGCGGCGTCGATGACCCCGCGCAGGGAACTCATGTTCGGTCGGTCCTTCGGTCGGGATCGTCAGGTGCTGTAGGCGGAGTTCTCGTGGACGTAGTCGTGGGTGAGGTCGTTGGTCCAGACGGTCGCGGTGGCCTCGCCCGCGTGCAGGTCGACGACGACGTGGGTATGCCGCGGGCTCAGGTCGACCAGGCCACGGTCCTCGCCGACGCCGCCGTCGCGACAGACCTGGACGCCGTTCATCGTCACGGCGAGGCGGGCCGGCTCGAAAGCGGCCCGGGTCGTGCCGACCGCGGCCAGCACCCGCCCCCAGTTGGGGTCGTTGCCGAAGACCGCGCATTTGACGAGGTTGTTCCGGGCGATCGCGCGGGCGACCTCAAGCGCGTCGGATTCCGTTGCCGCCGAACGGACCTCGATCTCGATGTCATGGTGGGCGCCCTCGGCGTCGGCGATGAGTTGGACGGCCAGGTCGCGGCATACCGACGAGACGGCCTCGCGCAGGTCGTCCGCCGACGGCGTGATCCCGGAGGCGCCCGAGGCGAGCAGCAGGACCGTGTCGTTGGTCGACATGCAGCCATCCGAGTCGATCCGGTCGAAGGACACCGCGGTCGCCGCCCGGAGGGCCTTCTCGAGGGTTTCGCTATCGGCACAGGCGTCGGTGGTGACGACGACGAGCATGGTCGCCAGGGCCGGGGCGAGCATCCCAGCGCCCTTGGCCATCCCGGACACCGACCAGCCAGGCCCGGCGTAGGCGGCCTGCTTGGAGACGGTGTCGGTGGTCATGATCGCCGTCGCGGCGGCGTCATGTCCCGCGGGGTTGAGAGCGGCGGCGGCCGCGTCGACGCCGGGCAGCAGCAGGTCCATCGGCAGCCGCTCGCCGATGAGCCCGGTCGAGCAGACCGCGACGTCGCCGGCGGAGATCCCCAGCACCTCGGCGACCTTCTCGGCGGTCCGATGGGTGTCGAGGAAGCCGGGGCTGCCGGTGCAGGCATTCGCCCCGCCCGAGTTGAGCACGACCGCGTCGACCCGCCCGTCGCTGACGACCTGTCGGCTCCAGGTCACCGGGGCTGCCTCGACCCGGTTCGAGGTGAAGACGGCGGCCGCGTGATGGTCGGGTCCGTCGTTGACGACGAGGGCGAGGTCGGGACGGCCGCTGGCCTTGAGACCGGCGGTGACCCCGGCTGCCCGGAAGCCGCGCGGAAGCTGGACGGGATGGCTCGTGCTCACGGGGCGACTCCTGCGACGGGTAGGCCGGTGGTCTCGGGCAGCCCGAGGGCGAGGTTGGCGCACTGGATCGCCCCGCCCGCGGTGCCCTTGGTGAGATTATCGACGGCGGCCACCGCGACGACCCGAGCGACCCGCTCGTCGACGGTCACCTGGACGTGGACGCTGTTGCTGCCCAGAACGTCCGCG
>CAZNLX010000113.1:0-5970 GCA_964573925.1 uncultured Intrasporangiaceae bacterium | reverse complement strand
GACTCGGCGCAGCAGGCCGAGGCGGCGTTCAAGGACGAGATCGACAAGTTCATCTACAGCCGGTACGGGAATCCGACGGTGGCGATGTTCGAGGAGCGGCTGCGGCTGCTCGAGGGCGCCCCGGCGTGCTTCGGGACCGCATCGGGGATGTCGGCCGTCTTCGTCGCCCTGGCCGCGTTGTGCGGGGCCGGTGACCGGATCGTCGCTTCCCGGGCGCTCTTCGGGTCGTGTTTCGTCATCGTCGACGAGATCCTGCCGCGGTGGGGTGTCGAACGAGTCCTCGTCGACGGGTCCGACCTCGACCAGTGGCGGGCGGCCTTGGACCGGCCCACCGCCGCGGTCTTCTTCGAGACCCCGAGCAATCCCATGCAGGAACTCGTCGACATCGCGGCGGTCTCCGAGCTGGCCCACGCGGTCGGGGCGAAGGTCGTCGTCGACAACGTCTTCGGCACCCCGGTCTTCTCCAAGCCGCTCGCGCACGGCGCGGACATCGTCGTCTACTCAGCGACCAAGCACATCGACGGCCAGGGGCGGGCCCTCGGCGGAGCGGTCCTCGGCCCGGCGGACTTCATCGGCGGCCCGGTGAAGAACCTCATGCGGCACACCGGTCCGGCGCTCTCGCCGTTCAATGCCTGGGTCATGCTCAAGGGCCTGGAGACGATGTCGCTGCGGGTCAACCGGCAGCACGACTCGGCGCTCACGGTCGCGGCATACCTCGCCGCGCACCCGCGGGTGACCCGGGTGCTGCACCCGTGGCGCGAGGACCACCCGCAGCACGACCTCGCGCGCCGGCAGATGCTCGGGGGTGGCACGGTCGTCACGTTCGCCATCGACGGCGACAAGGCCGACGCCTTTGCCGTCATGAACGCCCTGCAGATCGTCGACATCTCCAACAACCTCGGCGACGCGAAGTCACTGGTCACCCATCCGGCGACGACGACCCATCGGCGCCTCTCGCCCGAGGCGCGGACGGCGGTGGGCATCACGGATGGGACGATCCGGTTGTCGGTCGGTCTCGAAGACCCCGCCGACCTCGTGGACGACCTGCAGGCCGCCCTCCGCCGGCTCGGGTAGCCGACGCCGCCAACCCCCAGGCTCCTGGTGGGTCGGCTACGGTTGGCGGTATGCCGCCTGCCCACCTGTCGTCGATGCCGCCGGACCCGTTCGAGCCGCAGCCGATGCGCGAGGACCCGGGGACGGGGACCCGCACGAGCGTGCTCGAACGCGAGGAGACCGTCGTCGAGCCCCAAGTGCAGGAGCCGGGTGACCACGAGCGGTTCAGCCACTACGCGCGCAAGGACAAGATCATGGAGGCCATGGTCATGGGGACCCCGTGCGTGGCCTTGTGCGGCAAGGTGTGGATCCCCAGCCGCGACCCCCAGAAGTTCCCGGTCTGCCCGACGTGCCAGGCGATCTTCGAGGACGACGACGCCGGTTGGCTTCCCGAGGACGAATAAGGGGCAGTGCCGATGCTCAGGGGGATCAGGGGACTGCGCGGGCTGAAGGACGCCGCGTCGGCCAGCCCGCGACTGCAGGAACTGGCGGGACCGGCATACCGGCGGATCAAGCGGGAGATCCAGTGGCGCCGCTGCGGGGCGGACCTGCGCCTGGCGACCGCCCCGGCGGACGGCTTCCCGTATGCCGTGATGACCCACGAGACGCCGCTCATCCGTGAGCTGGCCGGGTTGGAACACCGCCTGCAGGTCAACAAGATCACCAACCTCCGGCTGGCCGTCGCCCCGTTGGACGGCCGGGTCCTGCAGCCGGGCCAACGTCTGTCGGTGTGGTGGTTCGTCCGAGCGCCGCGGGCCTCCCGCGGTTTCCTCGAAGGGCTCGTGCTCGACCACGGAACGCTCCGGGCGGGGGTCGGCGGTGGTCTGTGTCAGTTGACCAACCTCATCCATTGGATGACGATCCACACTCCGCTCACCGTGGTCGAGCGGTGGCGGCACACCTATGACGTCTTCCCCGATGCCGGCCGTACCGTCCCGTTCGCCAGCGGCGCGACCTGCGCATGGCCCTCGCTCGACCTGCAGATCGAGAACCGGACGACGGCGGCATACCGGCTGGGGTTGCGGGTGACCGACACCCACCTGCAGGGGGAGTGGCGGTGTGACACCGAGCCAAGTCGGTCCTACGAGGTGTACGAGGCTGCCCACGAGATGACGACTGACCTGCCGGGCCGGTTCGTCCGCCGGAATCTCCTGCGGCGCAAGGTCTTCGACTCCACGGGAGCGCAGGTCGATGACGAGTTCGTCGTCGAGAACCACGCCCTCATGATGTATCCGCCGTTCCTCTCGGCGGGACCCTGAGTCCCTGCTCGGCGGGAGCGTCGGTGCGGACCGACGCTCCCGCCTCCATCGAACCGGCGGTCAGCGGAAGGCCGACACCCCGGTGAGGGCCTGTCCGATGGTCAGGGCGTGGATCTCCGCAGTGCCTTCGTAGGTGAGCACCGACTCGAGGTTGTTGGCGTGCCGCAACACCGGGAACTCTCCGCTGATGCCGTTGGCACCGAGGATCGTCCGCGCCATGCGGCATACCTCGATCGCCTTGGTGACGTTGTTGTACTTGCCGATGCTGACCTGGTCGGGGCGCAGGCCGACCTCGTCCTTGAGCCGGCCCAGGTGCAGGGCGAGCAGCTGCCCGAGCCCGACCTCGGTCGCCATCCACGCCAGCTTCCCCTGGGTGAGCTGGAAGCGGGCGATGGGAACCCCGAACTGGATCCGTTCGGTGGCATAGCGGCGGGCCGACTCGAGCGACGTGCGTGCCGCGCCCATCGCCCCCCAGACGATGCCGTATCGCGCCTCACTGAGGCAGGACAGCGGGCCCTTGAGGCCGCGCACCTCCGGGAAGACCGCATCACCGGGCAGGCGCACGTCATCGAGGACGAGCTCGGAGGTGACCGACGCGCGCAGGCTCAGCTTGTGCTGCATCTTCGGTGCGGAGAACCCGGGGGTGTCGGTCGGGACGACGAAGCCGCGGACGCCGCCGTTCTCCGGACCGGCGTCGGCCCAGACGACCGCGACATCCGCGACCGTGCCGTTGGTGATCCACATCTTGGCGCCGTTGAGCACCCAGTCGCTGCCGTCACGGCGGGCGTGGGTGGACATCGATCCAGGGTCTGAGCCGTGATCGGGCTCGGTGAGGCCGAAGCAGCCGATCGCCTCTCCCGAGGCCATCCGCGGGAGCCACTGCTGCTTCTGCTCCTCGGTGCCCCAACGCCAGATGGCGAACATCGCCAGCGAACCCTGGACCGACACGAGCGAACGCACGCCCGAGTCGGAGGCCTCCAGCTCCAGGCAGGCCAGCCCGTAGGAGACGGCGGACATCCCGGCGCAGCCGTAGCCCTCGAGGTGCATCCCGAGCAGGCCGAGCTTGCCGAATTCGCGGGCCAGTTCGCGGGCCGGGACGTCCCCAGCCTCGTACCAGTCACGGATGTTGGGCTCGACGATCCGGTCGCAAAGTTCGCGCACCGACTGGCGGATGAGCCGCTCCTCGATGGTCAACAAGGAATCGAAGTCGAGCAGGTCCTGGGGGTTGGCCTTGCGGGGGCTGGCTGGGTGGCTCACGGGAGTCCCTCCTGGTCGTCGGAATAGGGATAGGTCGGGATGTCGTGCTGGGGCGTCAGGTAGGCCAGTGGCTCGTACCACTCGCGGATGACCGCGTTGTGCTCACCCAATGACGGCGGCGGAGTCCTGCGCCCGGGGACGTAGTCGGAGAACGAGATGGGGCTCGTCACCTGGGGGATGTGACCGTCACCGACCGAGAACGTGGGCTCCAGACCGAGTTCGGTGGCCCGTTCGAGGGCGCCACCGATGTCGGCCACTCGCCCAGCCGGCACCCCCATGGAGGAGAGCACCTTCTCCCAGTGAGCTGCCGTATTGGCCGCCAAGGCAGTCTCCAGGAGCACGGCAAGGTCCTTGCGATGTTCGACCCGTGCGGAGTTCGTGGCGAAACGCTCGTCCGTCGCCAGGTCGGGGCGACCGACTGCCCTAGCCATCCGGGTGAACTGGGAATCGTTCCCGCAGGCGACGGCGAGCGGGCCGTCGCTGCACCTCAGCGTCTCGTAGGGCGCGATGCTCGGGTGCTGGTTGCCCATCCGGCCGGGGGCGCGACCCGTGGCCAAATAGCCGCTCACCTGGTTGACGAGCGAGCCGAGCAGGCTCGACAGGAGGTTGACCTCGACATGCTGCCCGAGGCCGGTGATCTCCCGGGCGCGAAGTCCAGCCAGGATCCCGATCGTTGCGTCCTTGCCGGTGAGGACGTCGACCAACGCGACGCCAACCTTGTGCGGATCGCCGTCCTGCGCCCCGGTGATGCTCATCAATCCACCCATGGCCTGGACGACGAAGTCATACCCAGGAAGCTGGGCTCCTTCGTGACTGCCGAAGCCGGTGATCGAGGCATAGACCAGGCGTGGGTTGACGGCACGTAGGGCGTAGTAGCCCAGCCCGTACCGCTCCATGGTGCCGGTCCGGAAGTTCTCGATGAGCACATCGGCTCGGGTGGCGATGGCCCGGGCGACGGCCAGATCGGCGGGATCGGACAGGTCGAGTTCGACGCTGAGCTTGGCCCGGTTGACCGATTCGAAGTACGAACTCGAGCCGGCTGTCCAGGGGGGACCCCACGCTCGGGTGTCATCCCCGACGCCCGGGCGCTCGATCTTGAGCACCGTCGCGCCGAGGTCGGCGAGGAACATCGAACAGTAGGGGCCGGCAAGGACTCGGCTGAAATCGGCGACGACGACGCCTTCGAGGGGGGCGGTCATTCTTCGGGCTCCGCTGGTTGGATGCGCCCGTCGACACGTCGCGGGATGCGCCACGGGTTGCCGTCGCGCAGGGCCGCCGGAAGGGCGCTTTGGGGGGTGTTCTGATAGGTCACCGGGCGGGAGAAGCGGTCGAGTGCAGCCGCACCGACCGACGTCGACGCCGGTGACGACGTCGAGGGCCACGGTCCGCCGTGGTGCTGTGCCCAGGTCGTCGCGACGCCGGTCGTCCATTCGTCGACGACGACTCGGCCGGCGAGTCCGGCGAGCTGCCCCACGAGGTCGGCGGCATCCGGGTCGTCGTCGCCGCCGGTCATCACGGCCGCGACCAGACACCCGTCGAGGGTGGCCAGCAGACGATCCCGCTCGGCCGTGTCCGGGTACTCGACGACGATGACGACCGGCCCGAAGCACTCGGCGAGCAGTGGCGAGCCGGGCTGGATCGACTCCGGCGCCGCAGCGAGCACTGCCGCCGAGACGGCGGTGCCGGGACCGGGGTCGACCACGCCCCCGATGACGACGGCCCCACCGAGCACGAGTCGATCGATGCCGGCGACGTAGTTGGCGGCGATGCCAGGGGTGAGCAGAGGGCCGCGCGGATTGACCGCCAAGAGGGCCTCGGCGATGTGCGTGGCGAGCCCGCTGCCCAGCGGTGCGAGGAGCAGACCGGGCTTGGTGCAGAACTGGCCCATGCCGAGGGTGAAGGAGCCGACGCAGCCTTCGGCAATCTCCGTCAGGCGCGAGTCGGCCGCAGCGGGGGTCACGACGACGGGGTTGACCGTGCCCATCTCGGCGAAGACCGGGATGACGACGGGGCGGCTCGCCGCCAGGGACCACAGGGCAAGCCCGGCGTGCTGAGATCCGGTGAAGGCCACGGCGGTGATCTGTGGGTGCAGGACGAGCGCCTGCCCCGCCTCGAAACCGGTCACCGCGCCGAAGGCGCCGTCCGGGGCGCCAGCGGCCGCCAGCGCGGTCCGGGCGATGTCGGCCAGCATCGCGTGGGTCTGCGGATGGGCCGGATGACCCTTGACGACCACGGGACAGCCCGCTGCCAGCGCGGATCCGGTGTCATTGCCGAGGGTTCCGAAGCCGAACGGGAAGTTGCTGGCTCCGAACACCGCGACGGGGCCCAGGGGACGGCGGATCCGCCGCAGGTCCGGTGTCGTCGCGGTCCGCGAGTCGATCGTCGCCCCGAGGAAGGAGTT
>CAZNLX010000112.1:0-6013 GCA_964573925.1 uncultured Intrasporangiaceae bacterium | reverse complement strand
CTGGCCGCGCCCGCACTAGCTGGCCAAACCCGCACCAACTGGCCAAGCCTGCATGCCCTGGCCAAACCCGCACCAACCGGCCACACCGTTTGGCACCGCCGCGCGCGGGGCGGCATACGCGGCAGGGGTATGCCGCCCGCCTCCCGCTCCCGGTCCGAAACGGAGGGCCGCCTCAGTCCAGCAGTGCGTCCACGAAGGCGGCCGGGTCGAAGGGGGCCAGGTCATCGGGGCCCTCGCCGAGTCCGACGAGCTTGACGGGGACACCGAGCTTGCGCTGCACGGCCACGACGATGCCGCCCTTGGCCGTCCCGTCGAGTTTGGTGAGGACGATGCCGGTGACGTCGACGACCTCGGCGAAGACCCGGGCCTGCTCCAGCCCGTTCTGCCCGGTCGTCGCGTCGAGGACCAGGAGCACCTCGTCGATGGGGCTGCGCTTCTCGATGACCCGCTTGACCTTGCCGAGTTCGTCCATGAGGTTGGTCTTGTTGTGCAGCCGCCCCGCCGTGTCGATGAGCACGACGTCGGCCTCCAACTCGGCCGCGGCCTTGACCGCGTCGAAGGCGACCGCCGCAGGGTCGGCCCCTTCGCGGTCGGACATGATCGTCGGGACGCCCACCCGGTCGCCCCAGGTCGCCAGCTGCTCGGCGGCCGCGGCCCGGAAGGTGTCGGCCGCCCCGAGGACGACATCCCGGTCCTCGGCGACGAGCACCCGGGCCAGCTTGCCGACCGTCGTCGTCTTGCCGGTTCCGTTGACCCCGACGACGAGGATGACCGCCGGTCGGTCACCGACCCGGGTCGAGGCGACCCGCCGGTCCATGCTCGGGTCGACCAGGCGCAGGAGGTCTTCGCGCAGCCACCCCCGGACCACTGACTCGTCGGTCGTACCTTCGACCTTGACCTTGGTCCGCAGGGACTCGACGAGCTCGGTCGTCGCTTCGACCCCGAGGTCCGCCGTGAGCAGGGTGTCCTCGACGTCCTCCCAGGCCGCCTCGTCGAGCTTCCCCCGCGACAGCAGGGCGAGCAGGCCCTTGCCGATCGCCGAGTTGCTGCGGGCCAGCCGGGCCCGCAGCCGCGCCATCCGCCCGCGGGCGCTCTCGGGCTTCTCGTATGCCGGTGTCGTAGCGTCCGGCAACTCCGGCGCCTCGGCGCCGGGGGTCGTCGTGACCGGCGGGCCGTCGATCGTGGCGACCCCGCCACCTTCGTCGTCGCCGACCGGCCGACCAGGGATGCGGGCGCCACCGGTGGACGGCGGCGCGGGCAGGCTCGGGGCCTTGCCCCGCCGACCCCGCAGGAGCCCGACGACCAGCCCGACGCCGATGACGGCGATGGCGACGACGAGGGCGATGGTCTGCCAGAGCTCAGCGAACATGGGTCCCATCCTCACACGAGCCGGGCGGGACCGTCAGCGCGCCACCCACAGGCAGAACGGGTGACCCGCCGGATCGAGCATGACCCGCACGTCCTCCTGCGGCTGGTATTCGGCCCGCCGGGCACCCAGGTCGACAGCTTGCCGAGCCGCCGCCTCCAAGGCCGCCAACGGATCGCCGTCCGGCTGGGGATGGACCCGAATCTCCAGGTGAGCCTGCATCTGCTGGACGCCGTCGCGCTGGGGCCACACCGGCGGCACGTGGGTCGGCTCATGCTGGACCGACAGCGCCACCCCGCCGTCCGGGGCGCTCAGGTAATGCCAGCCCGGGTCCTCGTCGTGCACGGCATACCCGAGCAGGTCGGCGTAGAACCGGGACAGGGCCGGGACATCGGCGGCCGAGAGATTGACCGTCGAGATCCGGAGTTGCGGCGCCATCAGAAGACCGACACCCGGTCAGCCGGGTCGAGCCACATCCCGTCGCCCTCGACCACCCCGAATGCCGTGTGGAAGGCGTCGATGTTCCGCACGACGTTGGCCCGGTGCTCGGCCGGCGAGTGCGGGTCGACGGCCAGCAGCATGACGGCGGTCTCCTCGCGCGCCTTGCCGCACCACACCTGGGCCCAGCCGACGAAGAACCGCTGGTCCCCGGTCAGCCCGTCGAGCACCGGCGGCTGCTGGTCACCGCAGGCGATCCGGTATGCCGCGTGCCCGACTCCCAGCCCCGCGAGGTCCCCGAGGTTCTCCCCCACGGTGAGGGCGCCATTGACCGTCCGACCGGGTGCCGCGATCGGCTCCAGGTGGTCGAACTGGGCGATGAGTTTCGCACCGAGAGCGTCGAAGGCCTCGCGATCCGCGTCGGTCCACCAATTGCGCAGATTGCCGGACCCGTCGAACTGGCTGCCCTGGTCGTCGAAGCCGTGTCCGATCTCGTGTCCGATGACCGCCCCGATCCCGCCGTAGTTCACGGCGTCGTCGGCCTCGACGTCGAAGAACGGCGGCTGCAGGATCGCGGCGGGGAAGACGATCTCGTTCATCCCCGGGTTGTAGTAGGCGTTGACGGTCTGCGGACCCATGAACCACTCGCCCCGGTCGACGGGCCCGCCGAGCTTGGCGAGGTTGCGGTCGGTCTCGAAAGCATGGGCCGCGGCGACGTCGGCCAGCAGGTCGCCGGAGAGGGACAGCCCGCTGTAGTCGCGCCAGGTGTCCGGGTAGCCGATCTTCGGGGTGAACTGCTCGAGCTTGGCCAGGGCCTGGGCCTTGGTCGCCTCGCCCATCCAGGGCCGGTCGGCGAACGAGCGACGGAACGCCTCGACGAGGTTGGCCACGAGTTCGGTCATCCGGGCCTTGGCCGCCGGCGGGAAGTGCCGCTCGACGTAGAGCTCGCCGAGGGCTTCGGGCAACAGCCGGTCGACGAGTTCCACCCCCCGCTTCCACCGGGCCCGCATCTGCGGGGTGCCGGAGAGGGTCCGGCCGTAGAAGTCGAAGTTCTCCTCGACGAACGCCTTCGGCAGGAATGGGGCGACCGAATGCACGACGTGCCAGGCCAGCCACTCCCGCCAGGTCGACAACGGCTCCTCGGCCAGGGCGGTGGACCAGGCGGTGAGGTAGCCCGGCTGGCGAACGACGACCTCGGCGAAGGCGGCCGCGGGGGCACCCAGACCCGCGGCGTACGCGTCCCAGTCGACCTGGGGAGCCAACTCGGCGAGCCGCTGCGGCGAACAGAGGTGATAGGTCGCGACGGGGTCACGGTCGGCGACCTTGTCGATGTGCCCCGCGGCCAGGCGGGTCTCCAGCGCCATGATGCGCTCCGCCGCGGCATCGGGGCTCGGGCGGCCCGCGAGCGTGAGCATGGCCGCCACGTGCCGCTGGTATGCCGCCCGCGTCGCCTCGTGCTGCTCCTCGCGGTAGTAGGACTCGTCCGGCAGCCCGAGTCCGCCCTGGTTGAGATAGACGACGTAGCGGTCGGAGGCCCGGTCGTCGGTGTTGACGAAGCTGGTCATCGGGCCGTCGATGCCGATCCGTTCGAACCGGCCGGCCAGGGCGACCAGGCCACGGATGTCGGCCACCGCATCGACCTCGGCGAGCAGATCGGCGGCCCCACCCAGTCCGGCCGACTCGATGGCCGTCTCGTCGAGGAAAGCCCCGAAGAGGCGCCCGACTCGGCCCTGGGAGGTGTCCGGTGCCGCCTCGGAGGCGACCGCCTCGTCGAGCAGAGCACGCAGGTCGTGCTCGGCCTGCTCACGGAGCCGGTCGAAGGTGCCGAAGCGGCCTCGGTCGGCGGGGATCTCGGTCTGGCGCAGCCAGGTGCCGTTGGTGTAGCCGAAGAGGTCGTCCTGGGGGCGGACGCTGAGGTCGAGGTGGTCGCAAAGGATGCCGGACGTCATGGCTGCCATCCCATCACAGGTGCCGACGGCCTGTCTCCGACGTCCCGACAAAAGTATGCATGCGGCATACTTCTGTCGGGACGTCGACCACGGGCCGATCGGTCGGCCTCAGTTGCCGAGCAGGTGATGGACCGCCTCGGCGAGGTCCTCCGGAGTGCGAACGCAGGCTGCCGTGTGCGCATCTGGACGCACGAGCCACAACTCCTCGGGGACCGCCGCCAGCCCGGCGGCGACCACGCCGTCGTCGCCGAGGTCGGCGAACGGCAGGATGCGGATCGGCATGCCCTGCGGGACGACCCCCGACAGCACGCCCTCGACCTCAGCGACGTTGTGGGCGTCTCCGGCGAGGACGAGCAGACCCTCGCGGGTGAGTTCCCGGACCCGGGCCTTCCCATGGGCGGCATCGGGGGTGACCGCGTCGGGCAGGATGACCCCTGGCACCGGGGTCGGCGCCTGCCCGCGTGGGGGGCGTCCCGGCCAGTAGCGGCTGGGATCCGGCGTGGTCAGCGGGCTGTCGACGTACCAGAAGGGTTCGGCCAACCGCCCGGAGTCGACGAGCGGGATGGCCTTCTTGTCCTTGCGAGCGCGCTTGAGGATCTCCTTGCGCCGGCGCTTGGCCTTCTTCGTCTGGGGGACGAGGAAGTCCATGGTCGCGGCGGTGACGGCGAGGTTCTCGCGGGCGGCGCTCTGCCGCTCGGTTTCGTAGCTGGCCAGCAGGCCGGCGCCACCCCAGCCCTTCATCGTGTAGGCGATCTTCCAGGCGGCGTTCTCGACGTCCGGCACGCCGCTGTTGAGCCCTCGGGCGCCGAACGGCGCGACGAGGTGGGCGACGTCTCCGGCGAGCAGGAACCTCCCGACCCGGTAGCGGTCGGCGCTGCGGGCGTGGAAGCGATAAACCGACACCCAGTCGATGCGGTAGTCGCGCTTCTTGCCGATGACCTTGCGGATGCGCTTGTCCAGCGAGCCGTCCTCCTGGGCGGCGGCGAGGTCGAAGTCGGTGTCGACCTGCCAGTCGATCCGGAAGATGCTGTCCGGGCACGGGTGGATGAGGACCTGGCGACCCGGGTTCCACTCCGGGTCGAAGTAGAACCGCCGCTCGTTCTCCCAACCCGGTATCGACGTCTCGATGTCGCAGATGAGGAAGGAGTCGTCGAAGGTACGTCCCGGGAATCCGACCCCGAGCATCTCGCGCATCGGCCCGCCCTTGGAACCGGCGCAGACGACGGCATACTCCCCCGCGACCTCGAACTCCCCGAAGCCGCTACGACACACCACCCGGGCGAGCTCGTCGCCGTCGCCCGTGCCACCGGCCACGCCGACGACCTCGGTCCCCCACCAGACCTCGATGAGCGGCTGGGCCGCGATCGCCTCGTCGAGGATGGCCTCGGTGCGGGCCTGGGAGATGTTGACGAACGGCGGCAGCGGGGACCGGCCCGGGTCGGGGATCTCCCAGCAGAAGAGTTCCTTGTCCTTGTAGAACGTCCGGGCGTGCGACCAGGTGAGCCCCTCGGCGGCGATGGACCCGGCTCCACAGGCATCCCAGAGGTCCAGCACGTCACGCTGCTGGCACAGCGCCTTGCTGCCGATCGGATCCCGCTCAGGGCGAGCGTCGATGACGAGGACCGGGATCCCCCACCGCGCCAGACTCAGGGCAGCGGTCTGTCCGACCGGGCCGTTGCCGATGACCAGGACACGGCCGCGGCCGTCGGCGGACTGTTCGTGGGACATCGGCTGCTCCTTGGTGGCAGGGGGTCGACGGGCAGTCGACCACACAGTATCGAGCCGGTCCCGCGCAGGTCAGCCCCCGGTCGGGATCAGCCTTGCAGCTGAGCCCAGACCTCCCGATCACGTTCGGCCGTCCAGATCGTCGGCCGCTCGACTCCGGCGAGCTCCTCCCAGGTGCGAGCCACGTCGAAGGGCAGCGTGTGCTCGAAGATCGGCCAGTGGCCGTAGGTCGGCGACAGAGCCGCGTGGCAGGCATCGAAGGCGTCCTTGAGCGTGCCCCCCTTGGCCTGGGTCGCCCGGACGTTGTCGATGATGGCGGTGATGAAGCCGCGGGACTGCTCGATGGCGGCGTTGACGGCTGCCTCACCACGCGGGATCTCGCCGCGCCCACCGACGATGGCTTCGGCACCCATCGCCTTGACCGCGTCGAGGGTGGTGCTCGACCACTCCTGGTGGAAGGCATCGCCGGTGTAGAGCGCCGCCTTGGCCTCGACGAGGTCGCCGGCGAACATGATCTTGTGCTTGGGCAGCCAGG
>CAZNLX010000111.1:0-6056 GCA_964573925.1 uncultured Intrasporangiaceae bacterium | reverse complement strand
GGCGGCCACCGAGATCATGAGCCGCACCGGCTACCACGAGATGTCGATGCAGGCCGTCGCCGAGGCTGCCGGCATGAGCGTCGGGCTCATCTACCAGTACTTCGGCGGCAAGCAGGACGTGTTGCGGGCCGTCATCCTCGACATCCTCGACGCCTTCCGCGTCCAGGTGCCCGCCGCGATGGCCGCGGCGGGACAGGACCCGCAGGCTCGGTTGGCGGCCGGGTTCGCGAGCCTCTGCTCGATCATCGACGCCAACCGGGCGGGCACGATGCTCGCCTATCGGGAGAGTCAGACCCTCGACGAGGCCGGGCGAGCCGAACTCATCAGACTCGAACAGGAGACCATCGACCCGTTCCGGCGAGCCGTCCAGGACGGCATCGACGCGGGCGTCTTCCGGCCGGTGTCGGCCGAACTCATCGCCCACAACCTCAAGCTCGCCGCCCACGGCTGGGCCCTCAAGCATTGGGACGTCGGCACCCGGATGAGCCTGGCGGCATACATCGAGGCCGAGCTCGATCTACTCCTGGCCGCAGTCCGGGCCACGCCCGCCTCGCTCGCTGCGGCGGATTGAGCCAGCCGGGCCCGAGGCCGCCGGGCCCGACGCGCTGGCGGCGTCAGTAGACCCGGGCGAGGATCTGCTCGGTCTCGGCGGTGATCTTCCGTTCGGCGAAGAACGGTGCCAGCGGGACAAAGCCGGTCAACAGGTTGACGACGATCCGCTGCATCGTCCACGCGAGCTTGACGCCGAGGTTGGCGATCGAGGCGGCATACGCCATGTAGATGAAGCCGTGGATGTAGGACCAGTTCTTCGTGAACCAGTTCTCCTGGTGCATCCCGTACTTCATGACCATCTCGACGACGAGGATGAACAGGGCGATCCCGGCGACGATGGCCAGCACTCGGTAGATCCCCAGGGCCTTGCGGATCGCCAAAGGCTTGGCCAGGTTCGTGGGGTACATGCTCACTGCGGTGCTCCTCCGTCGAGCGACTGCCCGGTGCCCGCATCGGCAGCCGGCTGGTGACGACGGTAGTCGTCCCGGACCATCTTCACCCACATCCACAACGCGAAGACCGCGAAGATCCACCACTGCAGGGCGTATGCCGCGTTGCGCAGGGTGATCCCCGACGGCAGGTCCGGCGGCGGCACTCGTTCCATCGCCCCCGTCGCGGACGATCCCGTGGGCCCAGCGAGCCCGGGGTCGGGCGTCTCGGACACGGCGAAGAGGAAGGCGTTGTAGACCTCGCCGCCCCACAGGTTGAGCAGCGAGCCCAGCTCGACCGACCCGGCCTGCCCGGCGGCATACTCGCGTCGGCCGGTCGGTGGCGACTCGGTGGGGGCCAGACTCCCGACGAGGGTGAGCGTGCCCCCGGCCGACCCGGTGAATCCGGCCCGTCCCGCGGCGCCGGCCGCGACCGCCCGCGCCCGGATCGCCTCGCCGGCCGGCACCGATCGGACGAAACCGAGGACGACCGGGATGCGCGCCCCGGTCGCCTCGACGACGAAGGGTTGGACGACCCAGTAGCCGTCGGCCCCGGCCAACCGGCGATCCGTGACGAGGAACTGCCGGTCCGGTTCCCAGCGTCCGACGGCGCTGACCCGCTGGTTGGACCCATCCCGCGGGAACGCGGCATGGGGGCCGATCACCTCGGTGAGCTGCGACACCGGACGCGCCGCGGCCTGCTGAAGCACCTCCTGCGCGGCGTCCTCCCGGGCCACGTTCATCTGCCACAGGCCCAGCCACACGAAGCCCGCCGAGGCCACGAGAACCGCGACGAGCCAGCCCAGCCAACGGGGCGTCACCGCGGTCCGAAGCACCAGCCCAGCCTAACGACCGGGGCGCGCCGGACCGCAGCGGCGTTCGCCCCATAGCGGTTGAAAGGGGCATACCGTGTGGACGTGATCCGCTATGCCGACGCCTTCGCGCGCAACATCGGGCTGCTCACGACGACGCAGCAGGAGCGGTTGCGGACCTCTCGGGTCGCCATCGCCGGGTGCGGCGGCGCCGGCGGAGGGTATGCCGCGGCGCTGGCTCGCGCGGGCGTCGGCCGGTTCACCCTCGCCGACCCCGACGTCTTCGAGGCGGTCAACCTCAACCGCCAGTACGGGGCGACGGCCGCGACGATGGGCCGGGGCAAGGCCGAGGTCATGGCCGAGGTCGTCGGCTCGATCGTGCCGGATGCCGACGTCCGCGTCCTGCCGGTCCACCTGGACTCCTCGACGATCGAGGACTTCCTCGACGGCGCCGACATCGTCTGCGATGCCCTCGACTTCTTCGCCCCGGACGCGCGGCGACTGGTGTTCGCGCGGGCGCGGGAGCGCGGCATACCGGTCATCACCGGCGGGCCGCTCATGTGGAGCGCGGCCTGGATGATCTGGATGCCCGACAGCCCGCCGTTCGACGAGTTCTGCGGGTTCACGCCGGGGATGAGCCGCTCCGAGGTGCTCACCCGATTCGCGGTCGCCGCGGCCCCGGGCGGGACGCACGTGCGCTATGCGAACACCCGGGCCATCGACTTCGACAGCGACCAGGCGCCGTCGTTGGGCCCGGTGTGCACGATGCTGCACGGCATCGTCGCCGCCGAGGTCGTCAATCTCCTCACCGGAGTGCGCCCGGTGCGGCCGGTCCCGCACTACGCCCAGTTCGACATCAGGACGATGCAACTCAAGCAGGGCAAGGCTCGCTGGGGGAACGCCGGGCCGATCCAGCGGGCCAAGATCGCCTTCGTCACCCGGCGACTGGCCGCCGGTGCGCGGGAGCGCTCCGCGGGCTGAGCGGATCGCCCGGCGCAGCCGAGGCCCCGGAAAACCGGCTGACCGGTGTCGGGCCCGCCCGGTAGCGTGGATCGACGTGCGCACCCTGCCCTACGACGACCCCGGGACCCCGGACCTGACCAGTCCGACGGCATTCCTCGGCTGGGTCGGTCGGGGGCAGTGGCGCACGCTGGCCCTCGGTGTCGTCTTCGGGATCGTCTGGATGGTCGCCCAGGCCCTCATCCCGGCCACCATCTCCCAAGCCATCGACGCCGGGATCATCGCCGGTGATTCGGCTGCGCTCTGGCGCTGGTCGGGGGCCCTGCTGGGGCTGGCCGCGCTCACCGCGCTCGCCGGGGCGGCCAGGCATCAGATGGCCGTGACCAACTGGCTCAGGGCGGCATTCCGCGCGGTGCAACTCATCGGCTGGCACGGTGCCCGGGCCGGCGAGGCGCTGCCGCGCACGATGCCCACCGGTGACGTCGTGGCCACCGTGGCCTCCGATGCGATGCGTCTGGGCGGGCTCTATGACGTCAGCGCCCGGTTCGCCGGCGCGATCGTCTCCTATGTCGTCGTCGCGGTCATCCTCCTGCGGGCCTCACAACCGCTCGGGCTGGTCGTCCTCGTCGGGGTGCCGGTGCTCGTCGGCCTGCTGTCCCTCATCGTCCGCCCCCTGCAACGTCGGCAGGCCCACCAGCGCGAGGAGTCCGGTCGGCTCATCGGGCTGGGCGCCGACACCGTGGCCGGGTTGCGGGTCCTGCGGGGCATCGGGGGCGAGGCCACCTTCCTCGATCGGTATGCCGCCCAGAGCCGCCAAGTCCGTGAGGTGGGCTTCCGGGTGGCCGGAGTCCAGGCGGCGCTGGACGCCGCCCAGGTGCTCCTGCCGGGGGTCTTCGTCGTCCTGGTGACCTGGCTCGGGGCCCGGTTCGCCATCGACGGCCGGATCACCCCAGGTCAGCTCGTCGCCTTCTACGGCTACTCGGCCTTCCTCGTCATGCCGCTGCGCACGGCGACCGAGTTCGTCGACCGGGCCAGTCGCGCCCACATCGGTGCCCGCAAGATCGTCAGGGTGCTGCGCGTGCCGTCCGACCACGCCGACTCGGCTGCGGCCGACGTGACGGCCAGCGACCTCCCGGCAGCAGACGCCGTGCTTCGGGACGAACGCTCGGGAGTCATCGTCCGTCCGGGGCGGCTGCTCGGCGTGGTCTGCGGGCGTCCCGAGGAGTCGGCCGCGCTGGCCGACCGGCTGGGTCGGTTCGGGTTGGACGCCGAGGGGGTGACCTTGGGCGGCATACCCCTGGCCGAGCTGCCGCTGGCCGAGGTGCGCCGCCGGATTCTCGTCAGCGAGACCGATCCGCGGCTGTTCACCGGGACCCTGCGCGACGAACTCGACCCGTGGGGCACCCGCAGCGATGCCGAGATCCTGGCCGCGCTCGCGGTCGCCAGTGGAGAAGACGTGCTCGAGGCGCTGTCGGACGGACTGGACAGCGAGGTCGAGGAACGGGGACGGTCGTTCTCCGGTGGCCAACGGCAGCGGTTGGCCCTCACCCGCGCGCTGCTGGCCGATGCCCCGATCCTCGTGCTCGTCGAGCCGACGAGCGCCGTCGACGCCCACACGGAGGCGCGAATCGCCGCCCGGTTGGCGCAGTTGCGGGCCGGTCGGACGACCGTCGTCATGACCGCGAGCCCGCTCGTCCTCGACCAGGCCGACTCCGTCGTCCTCATCGAGGACGGGGCGGTCGTCACCGAATCGACCCACCACGAGCTCATGCACGGGCGCGACGCGGCGAGCGCGGCATACCGGGCGGTCGTCGTCCGGGGCGCCGACGAGGAGGCGAGGGCCTGATGTCGGTCTCCGCGGGCGTCCCCTCGACCCGACGCACCCTGCCGATCGCCTCCCCTGCCTCGGTCCGGGCTCAGGCCCGGGCGCTGCTGCGGGAGCACCGCGGCGCGCTGTTGACGGTGGTCGGCCTGCACGCCCTCGCCGCGATCGCCGGGTTGGCGGCGCCCTATGTCGTCGGGCTGCTCGTCGATGCGGTGACGGCGGGCACGGCCTACGAGACGGTCGACCGGCTGGCCCTCTGGCTCGCCGTGGCGATCACCCTGCGGACCGTCCTCGTGTGGGCGGCCGGGCGATCGTCGTTCCGGTTCGGCGAGCGGGTGTTCGCGCAGTTGCGAGAGCAGTTCATGACCCGGGTCATGGCGCTGCCGCTGTCGACGGTCGAGCGGGCCGGCACCGGGGACCTCGTGTCCCGGACGACCAACGACGTCGAGGCGCTCAGCCACGTCGTCCGCTTCGGTATCCCCTCGATCTTCGTCGCCGTCGTCACCCTGGCCATCACCGTCAGCGCGGCGTTCTGGACCGGGTGGCTGGTGGCCCTGCCGGTCGTCGTCGGGGTGCCGATCATGTGGCTGTCGACCCGGCGCTACCTGCGTTACGCCCCCGACGGCTACCTGCGCGAACGGGCCACCTACGCCGTGATGAACGGGGTCGTCGCCGAGACGGTCGATGGCGCCCGGACCGTCGATGCCCTCGGGCTGCAGCAGCGGCGTCGGCGTCGGATCGACGAGGCGTTGAAGGCGTCCTACGACGCCGAGATCTACACGCTGCGGCTGCGGTTGGTGTGGTTCCCCCAGGTCGAGTTCGCCTATCTGCTGCCGGTGGCGGCGACCCTCGTCTGGGGCGGCTGGCTGGCCGCGCAGGGCCACGCGAGCATCGGCACGGTGACGACCGTGGCTCTCTACATCCACCAACTGGCCAACCCGCTCGACGACCTGCTCATGTGGCTCGACGAGATCCAGGTCGGGGCCACCTCGTTGGCCCGGGTCATCGGCATCGCCGACGTGCCCGCCGATCGGCAGGCCACGGGCCAGGAGCCCACGGACGCGCACCTCGTCGTCGACGACGTGTCCTACGCCTATCGCACGGGACGTGACGTCCTTCGGCGGGTGTCGCTGGACCTGGCACCGGGCGAGCGGCTGGCGATCGTCGGGCCATCAGGAGCCGGCAAGTCCACCTTGGGTCGGCTCATGGCCGGGATCGACGGGCCGCGCCAGGGCCGGATCGACGTCGGTGGAGTGCGCCTGGTCGACCTCGATCTCGACCGGCTGCGTGGCGAGGTCGCCCTGGTCACCCAGGAGCACCATGTCTTCGTCGGGACCCTCGCCGACAACCTCTTGCTGGCCCGGCCCGATGCCGATCCGACGATGCTCCTCGACGCGCTCGCGGCCGTCGACGCCCGAGAGTGGGCCCTGGAGATCGGAAGAGCGTCGTGTAGGGAAAGAGTGTGTGAGCTTGTGTAGA
>CAZNLX010000110.1:0-6111 GCA_964573925.1 uncultured Intrasporangiaceae bacterium | reverse complement strand
CATCGAGCGCCCGGACGGGGACGTGCCGCAGGGCTGAGCGCGGCCTGCTCCCCGGGTGACCACGAGCCGGTATGCCGCTGGGGGGAAAGTCATCACGTGAGCGACCCCGGAGGTGCGCCTGCGAGGTAATCTGTCAAATCACTGACAGTCAATGTTGACAATCAGTGTAGAAGCCAATCATTGACTCCGTGTGCCCGCCCCTTGACCCAATGGCCGGAGGACCCGTGCAGCAACTGACCGCTCTCGACGTGATGTTCTCCTCGTTGGACACCGAGACGACCAATGGGGTGCTCGGTGGCCTCGTCCTGCACGAGCCGCGCGCCGACGGCAGGCGGGCGGCGGACGCTGCCTTCATGCGCCAGCGCCTCGCCGAGCGGCTGCCGTTCCTGCCGCCGTTGCACCGTCAACTCGTCACTGTGCCGATCGGCATCGACCACGACTACCTCGGCCGGCCCGACCGAATCGACCTCCTCGAGCACGTCCGCTCGATCACCCTTCCGGCGCCAGGCACCCACGATCAGCTGGCCGCCGAGGTCTCCCGGATCATGAGCTCGTCGTTACCCACCGGCCGCCCGCTGTGGGACTACACCGTGATCGAGGGGCTGGCGGACGGCAGCGTCGCCCACCTGCTGCGGATCCACCACCTGGTCATCGACGGCGGTTCGATGCCGGTGCTCTGGGACGCCCTGTCCGACGAACCGACCGCGCCGCTGGACCAGCCGCAGACCGGCGCCCACCCGCAGCCCAGGTATGGACGGGCCGAGATGCTGGCCCGGGAACTCGTCGGCGTGGCTGCCAAACCGGTGCGGTTCGCCGCCTTCCAGGCCCGCTTCCTGGCCTGGGCCGCCGAGCAGACCAAGGCGGCCGGGCCGCTAGCGCCCCTGACCCTGCCACTGCGGATCGGACTGCCCGGAGCACTGGCCCAGCCGGCCCAGGCGGTGCTGAACCCCGCCCTGCGCGAGCGCGGCATCGCCGAGATCACTCCCTACCTGCCGGTGCTGCGGGCCCCGAAAACCCCGTTCAACAGCCGGGTCTCCGCACAGCGGACCTTCGACTTCGCCGACCTTCCGTTGGCGCAATTCCGGGACACCGGCAAGGCCCTGGGCGGCACGATCAACGATGTCGTCCTGGGCGTGTGTGCCGGGGCCCTGCGTCGCTACATGCTCGAGCGCGGCATACCGGTCGACGACGCGCTGGTCGTGTGCGTCCCGGTCTCGATCCGCACCGGGACCGAGAAGCAACGCTGGGCGAACTACGTACACATGATCTTCGCCCCGCTGCCGACCGACCTCGACGACCCGATCGCTCGGGTCCGGGCGGCCGGCGCGGCGGTCAAGGCGGCCAAGGGCAGCTTCGATGCCATGCCCGTCGGGCTGATCCGGGAGGCTGCCCAGTTCATCCCGTCGGCCCTGTTCACCACGATGACCCGCCTCATGGTGAAGCTGCCCGACGCGGTGTCCAAGGGGCCGTGGAACGTCGTGGTCTCCAACGTCCGGGGACCGAGCCGGGCGGCATACATGGACGGGGTGCGGGTCAAGGGCTACTGGCCGGCGTCCTTCCTGTCTGTGGGTGGTGGCATCAACATCACGCTGCAGAGCTACGCCGACCGGATCTGCTTCGGCGTCATGGGGGCCCCGGAGCAGGTCGGTGACTTGCGCCCGTTCATCGGCCACCTGGAGGCCGCACTCGCCGAAGTCGTTGCCGCCGTTGAGGCGAGCGCCTCGGAACAACCGGCACCGCGGACCCGACGCGCGACCGCGAGCCGGCCGGACTAGGCGTGCCGATCGTGCCCGACGAGCCCCGCGCCGTCCGCCCGAGTCCACGAGCGGAAGATTTCGTCGACACCGTTGTGGGCTTGACCCGGCGGCGGGTCGAGGTGGCCGACCCGGAGACGGCTGCCCTTGTCGTGTCGCTCATGCGGGCCGCCGGGCGTCATCGCGGGCTCTTCGAGGAGCGCGCCCATGCCGAGCAGGGGCGGCACCTGCGGGCCTTCAGTGTGCTCTACCTCGTGTGGATCTTCGACGAGCTCACCGCCCGCGACCTGGGCCGGTCCCTGGGGATGAGTCGGCAGACCACGTCCGCCGCCTTGGCCGCTCTCGAGTCCGCGGGCCTGGTATGCCGCTCCCGCGCCGACCAGGGCGACCGTCGCCTCGTCCGGGTCCGCCTCACCGAGCCGGGTGAGCGCGCGGTGGCGGCGCAGTTCCGGGCGCAGCACCGGTTGGACTCCCGGTGGTTGGCCGTGCTCACCCCCGGCGATCGGCGTCTGTTGCGCACCCTGCTGGACCGGGTGGCCACCTCGCCGGTTCCTGGTCCATCTCTCGTCAGCTGACCGACCGCCCCACCCACCACCCCCGAGGAGCCTGTCATGACCATGCCGGACATCACCGTCGGCGGCTGGTTCACCGCTCGCGCGCTTCGCTCGCCCAAGCGACGTGCGCTCACCTTCGAAGGAACCAGCTGGACCTTCGGCGAGCTTCTCGACCGGATCGAACGCCTGGCCGGTGCCCTGCGAGCCGGCGGGGTGAAACATGGTGACCGGGTGTCGTTCGTGGGTTTCAACCAGCCGGCCGCCCTGGAGACCTGGTTCGCCGCTTCGCTGATCGGCGCGATCTACGTCCCGCTCAACTTCCGACTGGCCGGTCCCGAACTGGCCTTCATCGTCCAGGACGCCGGAGTGCACACCCTGGTCGCAGGCGCCGAGCAACAGCCGGTGATCGAGGCGATCCGGGCCGAGCTGGGCGTTCGCCGCTTCGTCGTGACCGAGGCCGACGGCATACCGGCGGGGTGGGAGTCCTTCGAGCACATCCTCGCCGCGGCCGAGCCCCTGGCGGCCGCCGACCCGGTCCGCCCGGAGGAGCTGTCGGTCATCATGTACACCTCCGGGACGACCGGCACGCCCAAGGGAGTCATGCTCAGCCACGAGAACCTCTGGTGGAGCGACATCGCCCTGATGAGCTGGATCGACATCCATGCCGACGACGTGACCCTGGCGTTCTCGCCGCTGTTCCACATCGCCGGGCTCAACTTCATGATCGGCATCACGTGGATGCGCGGCGGCGAGGTCGTCCTGCACCGTAGCTTCGACGCCCAACACACCCTTGACGACATCGCCAGATATCGGGTGCGGACCCTCTTCGGGGTCCCGGCGATGTTCATCGCGATGAGCCAGCTGCCGGGCTTCGCCGAGGCCGATCTGTCCAGTGTGCGGATGGCGGTGTGCGGGGGAGCGCCGGCTCCCGAACCGCTGCTGCGCACCTTCGCCGACCGGGGGATCGGGGTGCTGCAGGGCTACGGACTGACCGAGACGGCCCCGGCGGCGATCTTCCTCGTCGCCGAATACGCCTTGTCCAAGCTCGGGGCGGCCGGACAGCCGCCGCTCTACATCGAGGCCAAGCTCGTAGCCTCGGACGGGTCGACGGTGACCGAACCCGGCGCGCGCGGCGAGGTGTGCATGCGCGGACCCAATGTCACCAAGGGCTATTGGAACCGCCCCGAGGCCACCGCCGCGGCCTTCGACGGGGCCGGATGGTTCCACACCGGTGACGTCGGGGCCTTCGACGCCGACGGGATCATGTCGATCGTCGACCGGGTCAAGGACATGGTCATCAGCGGTGGGGAGAACGTCTATCCGGCAGAGGTCGAGAGCGTGCTCTTCGGGCACCCGGCAGTCGCCGAGGTCGCGGTCATCGGACTACCCGACGATCGCTGGGGCGAGGCGGTCACCGCCGTCGTCGCACTCATGCCCGACCAGTCCCTCACCCTCGCGGAACTGCGGGAGTATGCCGCCCCGCACCTGGCCCGCTACAAGCTGCCGCAGCGGCTGCACCTCGTCGAGGCGTTGCCGCGCAATCCGACGGGCAAGGTGCTCAAGTACCAGTTGCGTGAGCAACTGGACCGGGCCTAAGGCCCAGGCGGCGTTCGGGTGGTGGGCACCCCGACGGTTCCACGAGGGCACGTCCTAGACTCGACGGGGCACGCTGGCGTGCCTCGGAAGCACCCACCACCGGCCGCCGGACGTGCGCGCCGGGCTCTCGAAGGAATAGACCCGTGACCAAGCCCGTGGTCCTCATCGCCGAAGAACTCTCGCCCGCCACCCTCGACGCCTTGGGCCCGGACTTCGAGATCCGATCGTGTGACGGCGCCGACCGGTCGGCCCTGTTGCCGGCCCTGGCCGACGTCGACGCGGTGCTCATCCGGTCGGCGACGAAGATGGACGCCGAGGCGATCGCCGCCGGTCGACAGCTCAAGGTGATCGCCCGAGCCGGGGTCGGCCTGGACAATGTCGACGTCCCGGCGGCCACCCAGGCGGGGGTCATGGTCGTCAACGCCCCGACCTCCAACATCACCTCGGCCGCGGAACTGGCCGTGGGGCTGCTGTTGGCCTCGGCGCGCAACATCGCGCCGGCCAACCAGGCGCTGAAGTCGGGGGCCTGGAAGCGCAGCAAGTACGGCGGGGTGGAGTTGCTCGACAAGACGGTCGGCATCGTCGGGCTCGGCCGGATCGGTGCGCTCGTCGGGGAGCGGCTCAAGGGCTTCGGGATGCACGTCATCGCCTACGACCCCTACACGACGCCGGCCAAGGCCTCCCAGCTCGGTGCCCGCCTCGTCGAGCTCGACGAACTGCTCGCCGAGTCGGACTTCATCACCGTCCACCTGCCCAAGACCAAGGAGACCCTCGGGCTCATCGGCGCCGAGGCTCTGGCCAAGGTCAAGCCGTCGGTGCACATCGTCAACGCGGCCCGGGGCGGCATCGTCGACGAGGCCGCGCTGGCCGATGCGCTGCGCGAAGGCCGGGTCGCCGGCGCCGGCCTGGACGTCTTCGCCAAGGAACCGTGCACCGATTCCCCGCTGTTCGAGTTCGAGCAGTGCGTGGTCACCCCGCACCTGGGCGCCTCGACCGAGGAGGCACAGGAGAAGGCGGGGATCGCGGTCGCCAAGTCGGTCCGACTCGCGCTGAGCGGCGACATCGTGCCGGACGCGGTCAACGTCTCCGGTGGGGTCATCGTTGAGGAAGTGCGTCCGGGCATCGCCCTGGTCGAGAAGCTCGGCCGGGTGTTCACCGCGGTGGCTGGCGGCGTGCCGCTGCACCTGGACCTCGACGTCAGCGGCGAGATCACCGAGCACGATGTGAGCATCTGGAAGCTCGCCGCGCTCAAGGGCCTGTTCACCGACGTCGTCGAGGACCAGGTGTCCTATGTCAACGCCCCGGTGATCGCGGAAGCCCGCGGCGTCGGGGTCAGCCTCACCACGGACACCGCCAGCGGCGACTTCCGCAATGTCACCACCCTCAGCGGGGCCCTCAAGGATGGCACCCGGGTGTCGGTGGCTGGCACCCTCACCGGACCGCGGATGATCGAGAAGCTCGTCGGCATCAACGGCTACGACCTCGAGGTGCCCTTGACCGACCACCTGGCGGTATTCACCTACGCCGACCGGCCCGGCATCATCGGGACCGTAGGCAGTGTCCTGGGCGACGCGGCGATCAACGTCGGCGGGATGCAGGTGGCCCGCGCAGACGCTGCCGGCACCGCGCTCATGCTGCTCAGCGTCGACAGCGAGTTGCCCTATGAGGTGGCCGCACGGATCGCCGCGGCGATCGGCGCGGAGCAATTCGCGGTCGTCAACCTCTGACATCGGTCTCCTCAACGGCCACCGGGGCGCCCAGATCGGCTCACCCGGCGGCATACCCAGGTGGCCGGTATGCCGCCCGACCGCTATGTGGGACACGGATCCCAGCAAGCAAGACGGCTGCATACCCTTGACGCATGACCGAGACCGTCGCCGCAGCGCCCACCTCGTTGAATCTCGCCGTCATCGGCGGTGACGGAATCGGACCCGAGGTGGTCGCCGAGGGGCTGAAAGTGCTCTCTGCGGTGACCGCCGGGCAGGTGTCGATCACCACCACGGACTACGACCTGGGCGCCCGGCGCTGGCATGCGACGGGGGAGACTCTGCCGGCGTCGGTCCTGCAGGAACTGCGCGGACACGACGCGATCCTGTTGGGGGCTATCGGCGACCCGACCGTTCCCAGCGGCGTCCTCGAGCGTGGGGTGCTCCTGCCGATCCGGTTCGCCCTGGACCACTTCGTCAACCTGCGCCCGGCCAAGCTCT
>CAZNLX010000109.1:0-6147 GCA_964573925.1 uncultured Intrasporangiaceae bacterium | reverse complement strand
CCGAGCACATCCGGCTGGTCGCCGCCTTCGACCACCGGCACGTCTTCGTCGACCCGACGCCGGACGCGGCCCGGTCGTACGTCGAGCGGCGCCGGCTGTTCGAGCTGCCCCGCTCGTCGTGGGCCGACTACGACCGGTCGCTCATCAGCGAGGGCGGCGGGGTGTTCGAACGTTCGGCCAAGTCGATCCCGGTGACCCCGCAGATGGCGGGCGCGCTGTCCATCGACCCCAAGACGACGTCGATGACGCCGGCCGAGCTTATGCGGGCCGTCCTGCTGGCCAAGGTCGACCTGCTGTGGAACGGCGGCATCGGCACCTACGTCAAGTCGGCCAACGAGACCAACGCCGAGGTGGGAGACCGGGCCAACGACGCGATCCGGGTCAACGGCCGGCAGTTGCGCTGCCGGGTCGTCGGTGAGGGCGGCAACCTCGGCTTCACCCAGTTGGGCCGCATCGAGGCCGCGCAGAACGCCATCCGGGTCAACACCGACGCGATCGACAACTCGGCCGGTGTCGACACGAGCGACCATGAGGTCAACATCAAGATCCTCCTGGGCCAGCTCGTCCGCGACGGCGACATGACGATCAAGCAGCGGAACGCGTTGCTGGCGTCGATGACCGACGAGGTCGCCGCTCAGGTGCTGCGGGACAACTACGAGCAGAACGTCCTGCTCGGCAATGCCCGGGCCCAGGAGTTGGTCATGCTCCCGGTTCACCAGCGGCTCATCCACTATTTGGAGCAGAACGCCGACCTGGACCGGAGCCTGGAGTACCTGCCCAGCGACGCCGAGATCGTCGGTCGTCAGGCCGACGGGCACGGGCTGACCTCGCCGGAGTTCTCGGTGCTCGTCGCCTACTCCAAGCTGGACCTCAAGGCCGCCCTGCTGCCGACCTCGCTGCCGGACGACCCGTGGTTTGCCCGGACTCTGGCGGACTACTTCCCGTCCCGGTTGCGCACCGAACACGGCGACCAGCTCGACGGTCACCCGCTCAAGCGCGAGATCATCATCAACTCGGTCGTCAACTCGATGATCAACCGGGGTGGGATCACCTTCGCCTTCCGGGCCCGTGAGGAGACCGGGGCGACCCCGGAGCAGATCGCCAGGGCGTTCATCGTCTGCCGCGAGGTCTTCGACCTGGCGTCCTTCACCGCTGCGGTCGAGTCCCTCGACGCCACCGTGCCGGCCAAGACCCAAACCGTGCTCTACCTGGAGTTCCGGCGTCTGCTCGACCGGGCGGTGCGCTGGTTCGTCGCCAACCGTCCGGGCACCATCGACGTGGCCGCCGAGATCGACCGCTTCCGCGGCCCGGTCCAGCAGCACGCCCCGCTGGTTCCGGAGGTGCTGCAGGGGTCCGAGCGGCGTCGGCTGGATCGTGGGGCGGCCGAGTTGACCGGTCGCGGGGTGCCCGAGGGTCTGGCGATGCGCACCGCTGCGCTGCTGGACGTCTTCTCGATGCTCGACATCGTCGAGATCGCCGAGGCGACCGGCACGCCGGCCGAGGACGTCCTGCGGGTCTACTACCACGCGTCGGAGCGGTTCGGGATCGACGACATGCTCTTCCGGGTGTCGCAGCTCCCACGCGACGACCGTTGGGATTCGGCCGCTCGCGGTGCCCTTCGGGACGACCTGTATGCCGTCCTCGACGGGATCACTCGCAACGTCCTGGTCACGAGCGACGCCTCCGCGGACGCCAAGTCCCGGTTCAACCAGTGGGCCAAGGCCAACGCGGAGTCGCTGGATCGGGCTCGGTCCGGGTTGCAGGCGATTCTGAGGCTGGACAGCGCCAACATCGCGGCGCTGTCGGTGGCCCTGCGGACGCTGCGGGCGTTCGTCAAGACCGCTGGGCCGATCGAGGGCTAACCCGACACCGGACCCGGGAGGGCCCAACTCCACGACGGGGGCTGGCGCGGCTACGCGCCAGCCCTCGTCGCGCAAGATCCTGGACTTTGTGTTTGGTCCACGACACGTCGTGGACCAAACACAAAGTCCAGGATCTTGCGCCCGGCTCTCGGCGCTAGAGTCACGGCGTGGCGACGCTGTCCGCACTGATCCACGAGCACGCCGCCTTGCCCCCGGCCGACGAGGAGTGGCTGCGGCTGCTCGTCTCGGACTGGCAACTGCTGTCGGACCTCTCCTTCGCTGATCTCGTCCTGTGGGTGCGCAGTCCATCCCGGCAGTGGCACGCGGTGGCCCACATCCGGCCGACCACCGGCCAGACCGTCTACGTCCGCGACCAGGTTGGCCGGTTGGCGGGGTCCAGCCGCGCGGAGCTACTCGAGGCGGCCCTGACCGAGCGGCGGATCCTGCGGGAGCGGGACGGCGAGTGGGACCCCGACGACCCGGTGCGGGAGGAGTCCATCCCCGTGGTCCGTCGCGAGCGGGCCATCGCGGTGTTGACGCGGCATACCAATCTGTCCATGCTGCGCACCCCGAGCCGGCTGGAGCTGACCTATCTGGCCACTGCCGACGCCCTGTCCCGGATGGTGGCCGGCGGGGAGTTCCCGCACCCGACCGCGCCGACGGGCCTGCGCCGAGGCGCGCCGCGGGTCGGCGACGGGGTCATCCGGCTGGACATCGAGGGGGTCATCACCTACGCCAGTCCCAACTCGGTGTCGGCGCTGCATCGGCTGGGTTACGTCGGCGACATCCTCGGGGCCTCGCTCGCCGAGGTGGTCACCTCGGTCCTGCGGGACACCACCGCCCCGGTCGACGAAGGTATGCCGCTGGTGCTTACCGGCCGCCAGCCGTGGCGCACCGAGGTGACCAACGCGGGCCAGGTCATCTCGATGCGGGCCATCCCGCTCACCGAGTCCGGTCAACGGATCGGGGCCATTCTGCTCGTCCGGGACATCAGCGAGTTGCGTCGCCGCGAACAGGAGCTCATGACCAAGGACGCGACGATCCGCGAGATCCACCACCGGGTGAAGAACAACCTTCAATCGGTTGCGGCGCTCTTGCGCTTGCAGGCCCGGCGGATGCCCGATGCGCAGGGGCGTGCCGCCCTGGAGGAGGCGGTTCGCCGGGTCGGCACCATCGCCTTGGTCCACGACACGCTCAGCCACGGGCTGGACGAGACCGTCGCCTTCGACGAGGTCGCCGATCTCGCGGTGCGCGCAGTCGTCGAGGTGGCTCGCAGCGACCGTCCGGTGACTGCCCGCAGGGTGGGCTCGTTCGGCCGGGTGCGGGCCGAGCACGCGACCTCACTGGCGATGGTGGTGAGCGAGCTCGTCCAAAACGCGGCTGAGCACGGGGTGGCGGCGCGGGGCGGAACGATCACCGTCGAGGTGAAGCGCAAGGAGGGCAAGGAGGACACCGACGTGCTCACCGTGACGGTGACCGATGACGGGGTCGGACTGCCCGGCGGCCGGTTGCCCTCCGGCGCCGGTCTGGGAACGCAGATCGTCCAGTCGCTCGTGCAGGACCTGCGGGGGCGGATCAGCTGGTCGGCGGCGGAACCGGAAGGGACCCGGGTCAAGTTCACCGCCCGGTTGCGGCGACTACCGGCCTGAGGCGGGTATGCCGCGCTGTCGGCGACTGCGGCTGCCGGCGGCGGTCCTCAGCCGGCCCGGCGGGCCCGGGCGTTGCGGCGCTTGAGGGCCCGGCGCTCGTCCTCGGACAGGCCGCCCCAGACCCCTGCGTCCTGACCGGATTCCAACGCCCAACGCAGACAGGTGTCGATGACCTCGCACCGACGGCATACCGCCTTCGCCTCCTCGATCTGCAGGATCGCCGGGCCGGTGTTCCCAATCGGGAAGAACAGCTCCGGGTCCTCATCGAGGCAGGCAGCGCGGTCGCGCCAGTCCATGTGGATCGTGCTCCTTGGTCGACGTGCAAAGTCTGGGGTGGTGCGTGGTGTCGGGTGCTACAGGTGCGTGCGGGACCGGGCGGTCCCCGTGGTGCGGGCCGGGACGAGAGGACATGCCAACCCCCAAGCCCCCTGGAAGGCATGACGTACCGCTTGGCGCCCGCGACGCTGGGAGGCCAACACGACATTGTGGACCAGTGATCCGCTCCCGGGCAACGGGAGATGAGTCACGTTTGTTCCCCAGCGGTACATTTCCCGCGACGAACGGCCGTCCGCGATGCGGTTTGCGGTGTTTCACCGGACCGCACGAGGCACTCCCACCGGTCCCGGCCCGGCCCAGTAGGCTCGTCGCCGTGACCTCCGGTGCCGTCCCTCCGACGACGTCCTCGAGCGCCCCACGGCCGCGACGGATCGCCGCCGTCGTGTGTGCTGTCGAGGCGTTGGCCATGGCCGGGTTCGGGATCTACGGCCTGGTTCAGCTGGCCCTCGGGCAGGGCACTGACCCGGCTCGCGTGATCACCGAGTCCGTCCTCATCCTCCTGTTCGCCGGCGGTATGGGCCTGCTGGCCCGGCTCTGGCTGGGCAGCTCGTCCTGGCCGGGCACGCCGACGGTCGTCTGGCACGCCTTGCTCATCCCGGTCCTCATCGAGATGGTCAAGGCCGGTCAGTGGCTGGTCTCGCTCGCCCTGGCCCTCGTCATCGGCCTGGCGATCTGGGCCGTCATCGCCGCGCGGGGCACCTCGACGGAGTGACAGCGGGTCACCGTGCCGGGGGCTGACGCATCACCTCGGCGATCCGGCGCGAGGCATCGGTGAGGATCTCCAGCAGTGCTGCGGCCTGCGCCGCGGTCACGCCGTGACGTCGCCAGGCTGCTCGGGCCTGATCGCGCACCTCGTATGCCGCTCGCTCCAGTTCCGCCCAGTCGCTGCCGTCCGCCGAGGACCCGAACGACGCTCCGTGGGCCCAGTGTTGGCCCGGCACCCACGAGGTCTCCGGCATCCACGAGGCATCCGGGGCCCACGGCGCCCCGGGCGTCGCTCGTGGTCCGGAGTCGGCGCCGCCTGTCGCCCCTCCGGCCGGCCGGGCCGTGGCCCGGGCCTGACGGGCGGCGGCGCGCAGTTCGGCCCGGAGATCGGCGGAACGCCCCTGGACCTGGGCCCGGACCTGGTCGGCCAGGCGGCGTGCCGAACGGTCCAGATCGGCCTGCAGACCTTCGACCTCGTCGCGCCGGGACCGGACTTCAGCCAGGCCAGCCTCGGTGATCCGATAGGTGGCCTTGCGTCCCTCGTCCGAGCGGGCCACCAGGCCCTCCTCCTCGAGCTTGGCCAGTCTGGGGTAGACCGTGCCCGCACTCGGGGTGTAGAGGCCGCCAAATCGGGCCTCAAGGTCCTGGATGATCTCGTAGCCGTGCCGCGGCGCTTCGGCCAGCAAGGCCAGCAGGTAGAGCCGGAGTTGACCGTGCGCGAAGACCGGGCTCACCGGGGACCCCACTCGTCATCGACCGAATCGGCGCCGGCCGCCCGCCAGACGTCCGAGGGGGCGGGCGGAGCCGGCGGGCCGGGCGGAGCCGAGGGGTCCAAGGGGGTCGGCGCAGCCGATGATGGCGGGGGCGGAACGGGGGCGTCCTGGGGTGCTGAAACGGGTGCCGAGCGGGGGGCATCCTGTGGCGTCGGTGTGGCCGCGCCGGCAGGTGTGGCCGCGGCGGCGTCCTGAGGGTCCGGCCCGGCGGCCGCCCGCGGGTCGCTGGCGCCTCCGGCGCGCAGCAGGACGACGCTGCCGGAGACCGAATTCGCCTTGAGGGTGAGGGATTCGTCGCCGCTGCGCAGGGTGCCGGTCTGACCGGTCGGATCCGCGGACGGCATACCGCCGCGTCGGCCGCCGCGCAGGGACTGGCCGTCGACGACGACCTGGCCGGTCGCGCTGGCGGCCGTCACGGCATAGCCGGTGAACGGGGCCCGGATGGTGACGTCTCCGGACACCGCGTTGGCCTGCACGTCGAGGCGACCGTTGCGCAGGTCGAGGGCGACCTCGGCGCTGACGGTGTTGAGCCGGGCGTGTTCGATCCAACTGCTCTGCACCGTGACGGCCCCGGACACCGTGTTGACCCGCAGGTCGCCGACAAGCTCGGCGCACTCGGTCGAGCCGCTCACCGTGTTGAGCGTGCTCGGGCCTTCGATGTCGTTGACGGTGAGGTCTCCGGACACCGAGTTCGCGGTCACTCCGCGACGCAGTCCGCTCGCCACGATCGGGGCGCTCACCGTGGAGATCGTCGCCTTTGCCGTGGCGGGCACCGAGATGCTCACGTCGGCCTGCTGCCCGCCGACCCGGTCGACAAGGCGG
>CAZNLX010000108.1:0-6225 GCA_964573925.1 uncultured Intrasporangiaceae bacterium | reverse complement strand
GTCCACGAGTTCTACACCTACGAGGGCATGATCGCGCTCAAGAAGGCGCTCAAGGAGTTCGGCGGCGGCCGGCTCGTCATGCACATCACCGAGCTGCCGATCAAGTGCCCGGTCGCCCCGCTCGAGTTCGCCATGCTTGCCGACGACTTCCTCACCAAGAAGGGCCTGCGCGAGGCGAGCGAGATCGTCTACGTCACCCCGCTGGACGGTGCCTTCACCAAGCCGGTCGCCAGCCGCGAGCTCGGCCACCACCTGTCCAAGCGCGGCATCAAGGTCGAGCCCGACTTCATGATCGAGTCGGTCGACCAGGAGGCCAAGGTCATCCGCTCCTACGACGAGCGCGAAGTCTCCTACGACCTGCTCGTCACGGTCCCGCTCAACATGGGTGCCGACTACGTGGGCCGCTCCGGCCTCGGCGACGAACTCAACTACGTCCCGGTCGACAAGCACACCAACCAGTCGATCGCCCACCCGGAGATCTTCGCCCTCGGTGACGCGAGCAACCTGCCGACATCGAAGGCCGGCTCGGTGGCGCACTTCTCGGTGGACGTCTTCATCGAGAACTTCATGCAGCTCGTCGCCGGCCAGCCGATGACCCACTCCTTCGACGGACACGCCAACTGCTTCGTCGAGTCGGGCAACGGCAAGGCCCTATTGCTGGACTTCAACTACGAGACCGAGCCACTCACCGGCCACTTCCCCTTCCCGGTCGGCCCGATGAGCCTGCTCAAGGCCACCCGGGCCAACCACGTCGGCAAGCTCGCCTTCCGGCACATCTACTGGAACGTCCTGCTCCCCGGGCGTCCGATACCGTTGCCGGCCGACATGTCGATGCTCGGCAAGCACGTCGAGTCCGAGCCGGCCAAGGCCTGACCCGCAGCCCACCGCACCACACCCCGACCCCAGCACGAACAGCAGGAACCAAGGAGAACGGATCCCATGCCCACCACCACGATCGCCGGCCGTCAGATCGACGTCGACGCCGAGGGCTTCCTCACCAACCCGCAGCAATGGGACGAGGAACTCGCCCAGACGCTCGCGGCCAACATCGGCATCACCCTCACCGATGCGCACTGGGTGCCGATTCACTTCCTGCGCAAGGACTTCGAGACCCAGAAGGAGACCGCGACGCTGCGCCGGGTCTCCACGGTCGCCGGCATCCCGGTCAAGGAACTCTTCACCCTCTTCCCCGGGAAGCCGGCCAAGAAGATGTCCTACATCGCCGGTCTGCAGAAGCCCAAGGGCTGCGTCTGACCGCGTCCGCTCGACTCGACCTGACCCCTCCACCGGTTCCACTCGACTACTGAGAGAACGAGTTCACCATGACTGACATGATCGTCCCGTCGTTCGAGGACGAGACCTCCAGCGGCCGCAAGCTGGCCATCATCTGCTCCAAGGGCAACCTCGACATGGCCTACCCGGGCCTCATCCTCGCCAACGCCGCCCTCGGCGAGGGCATCGAGGTCCACCTCTTCTTCACCTTCTGGGGCTTCGACATCATCAACAAGGAGACGATGGGCAAGCTCAAGTTCTCCTACCTCGGCAACACGGCGATGCACATGCCCGGTCACTTCGGTATGTCGATGCCGCAGGGCATGGCCGGCCTGCCGGGCATGACCGCCGTGACGACGAAGATGATGAAGAAGCAGATCGCCGACCTCGACGTCCCCGAGGTGCCCGAGTTCCTCGAGCTGCTGCACGGCTCCGGCGCCAAGATGTGGGCCTGCCGGATGAGCGCCGACATGATGCACCTCGAGTTGGAGCACCTCTACGAAGGCGTCGAGGCGATCATCTCCGCGACCGACTTCATCGAGCTCACCGACGGCGCCCAGCTGCTGTTCATCTGATCTCGGCTCACCTGCCGCCGGGGTGACCACCCCCTCCGGTATGCCGCCCGCGCACCTCGCGCGGGCGGCATACCGATGAAGCCCCCTCGGTCAGCCGACCCTCCGTCCGCAATCTGAGGCAGCGTGTGAAGCAGCGGTCGGTGACGTGATCACAGCACCTCCGACTGCATCAGGCGCTGCCTCTCGCACGACGGGGCACCGGCTCGGGCGCCCGTTGCCCTCATCGCGAAGGTGCGGTGGCCCGCCCGGCGATGAGCGGCCATTCGGGCAGCAGACGGACCCCCAGCGGTTCCGGCACGGGCACATTGGCGACCCGCTCGAACGGCATCCCCTTGATCGCGGCGGCGAGGTCGCGGTCGTGGCGGCAGCCACCGGCATACCGCACCGTCAGCGGTGTGATCGCCGACTGGACCAGCCGTTTGAGGCCGCGCCCGCGACTGTGCTCGAGGAAGACGAACACTCCGCCCGGGGCCAGCACCCGGCATGCTTCGGCGAGGGACGCCTGCACGTCCGAGACCGAGCAGAGCACGAGGGTGGAGACGACCGCGTCAACCGAGCTGTCCGCGAAGGGCAGCCGCTCGGCCCGACCGTCCACGACGTGCATCGGTATGCCGCCCTGCCGAGCTCCCAGCCGCCGCTGCAGCTTCGCCCGCATTCCTGGGAAGGGCTCGACCAAGTGGACACTGTCGGCGGCGGCGTAATGCGGGACGTTCGCGCCGGTCCCCGCTCCGATCTCGACGACTCGGCCGGTGAGCTCACCGACGAGGAGGGAACGTAGCGGTCCGAGATAGGTGCGCTCGACGTCGGCCAACACCCGGTCGTAGCCAGCGGCGAAGCGGCGAGCACGGGAATCCTCGACGATCGGCGGAAGGCTCACCCGCCAACGATGACACGGCCTGCGCCCGGCGACCAGGCATGTGCCGAGGATCGTGACCGGGTCTCGGTTGGACCGGTCGGACGCGAGGTACGTCAGGCGGTGGCCCAGTCCGGGGCCACCTGGTCACCCGTGGGCGGCACCCGAGGTCGCCGCCACGGCACCTGCGGCAGGCGGGCCGTCCGAGCCGTCCGGGCCGTTCAAACCATCCGAGCCATCCGGGCCGTTCAAACCATCCGCGGCGTCCGAGCCCTCCGGGCCGGCGGGTTGGGATGTAGCGGGCAGCGGGATGGTCGCCACGATGACGAAACCGATGTCCGGGCCGCTGCTCCAGGTCAACTCCCCGCCGAGCAGGGCGACCCGTTCGACCATGCCCCGCAGGCCGTTGCCGGGAGTGAGGTTCGTGGCGCCGTGACCGTTGTCCCGCACCTGCAGGTGCAGCCCCCGGCGTTCACGGCGCACGACGACCCAGGCGCGATCGGCGCCTGAGTGTCGCGCGGAGTTGGTCAAGGCCTCCTGGACCAGGCGGACCACGGTCTCGGAGACGTCGTCGCAGATCTCGTCCAGTTCCTCGGTGAGATCCATCGACGTGACCGGTCGCGGCATCGAACGCGCCAGCCGCGCGATGCGATCACGGGGCGAGACCCGTGTCTCACGCAGCTGACTGACCACGCCCCGGGTATCGCGCAGCACCTCGGCAGCCAGTGTCTTGGCCTGGTCGACGTGCACGAGCGCCGGCCCGTCGACGAGTCGGCCGATAAGGTCCAACTGGAGCGACAGAGCGGTGAGTTGGTTACCCATCCCGTCGTGCAGGTCCCGTGAGATCCGCAGACGCTCCTGCGCTCGGCTGGCCTCGGCCAGTCGGGCCTGGGCCTTCTGCAGCTCGGCGTTCGTCCGCTGCAATTGGGTGTTGGCCACCTCGAGTTCGGCAGCGACTCGGGCCGCCTCCTCGCGTGCGGACTGTTCCCGGACGACGACGTGAACCATGAGCGAGGCGAAGAAGAGCAACGTCCCGTAGAGCAGCGCCCAGACGACTGTCGCGTCCTGCAGCGCGAGCAGCAGGGCCAACGCGACGGTGAGGGCGACCATGAGCGGGATCGAGACCCGGGGCGGCACCACCCAGCCGGCAACACCGGCGACGAGGACGAGCAGGACCCCGGACATGAGGTCGGCGCCCCAGACGGCGCAGGCGCCGATCGCCGCGAGGGTGAGGATGGCGAAGATCACGCGGTCACGGACGGTCGTCCGTGGCCGCGCTCCGCCGAGGAGCAGGAAGCAGACGATGACGACACCGCAGAGGACCCACCACAGCAGCGGAACGGTGGACCGCCGGTAGTTGAGGGCAGCGGTGACCACGACCCCTAGCCACGCGATCGAGCCGCCCACGGACCCACCCCAGGCGACGAAGTCACGCGGGGGCCGCGCGGATGTGCGCCCTCCAACGCCCGTCACCTGCTCAGATTAGGTGCACCTTGCCTGAAATGCCAGGGGACGACGTCGGCTCACGGCCCGGCTCAGCCCCGTTGTGGCCGCCAGACAACGAGGGCCGTCGAGTGGCCCATTCCCCGAGCCGGCCGCTCACCTGGGCGCATCGCGACGATCGTGCCCGAGGGAGCGGCGGCGAAGACGCGTTGCGCGGCGGCATACCGGGTCTGTTCGAGGTGAGCGGAGAGTTCGGCGACCTGTTCGCGCAACGCGGCGACCTCACGTTCGAGGTCGAGGATGCGTTGGATGCCGGCGAGGCTGACGCCCTCCTCCTGGGAGAGCCGCTGCACCTCGCGCAGCAGGGCGACGTCGCGGGCCGAGTAGCGCCGACCGCCGCCGGACGTGCGCGACGGGGTGACCAGCCCGAGCCGGTCGTACTGCCGCAGGGTCTGCGAGTGCATCCCGGCCAGTTGCGCGGCCACCGAGATGACGAACACGGGGGTGTCCTCGGACGGCACGTATGCCGCCCGCCTACTTCCCGAACTCGAGTCACCGAACATGGGTGGTCACCGTCCTTCGGTCAGCGTCCGGCTTTGGCGAACAACTCGGCTCGCGGGTCGACGCCCTCGTCCTGCGCCTTGAGGGTTTCGACGGCTGCGCGGGCCTCGTCGCTGAGGTGGGCGGGGACGATGACCGTCACCTTGGCGAGCAGGTCACCCTCGCCCTTGGCGTGCTTGACGCCACGGCCCTTGATCCGCAGCACCCGGCCACTCGGGGTGCCGGGGGCCACCCGCACGCGGACCGCCTCGCCCGTGAGCGTCGGCACCGACACGGTCGCCCCGAGCGCGGCTTCGGCAAAGGTCACCGGCAGGTCGACGGTGAGGTTGTCGCCGTCGCGGCCGAAGACGGGGTGTGCGGTCACGCTCACGGTGAGCAGCAGATCGCCGGGCTCGACGCCGGGACCGCCGGGCTGGCCCTTGCCGCGCAACCGAATCTTCTGGCCGTCCTTCACCCCGGCCGGGATTCGCGTCGTCACCCGGCTGCCGTCACCGCTGGTGAGCGTGACGGTGTCACCGACGACGGCCTGACGGAAGTCGATGGTCGTGCGAGCGCTGACGTCTGCTCCGCGGCGTGGGCCGCGGGCCGCCCCACCGAACCCGCCGTAGGGGTCGTAGGGGTCACCGCCGAAACCACCACCGGCAGGTCCGCCCGCCCCGGCGAACAACCCGCCGAGCAGGTCCTGCAGGTCCGGTCCGGCGCCGCCCATCCCCGGACCGCCACGCCCGCCGCCGGTCGAGAAGCGGACATTGGGGCCGCCGCCGCCGAACATGCCGGAGAAGATGTCCTCGAAGCCGCCGCCCGCTCCTCCAGGACCGGCGGTGAACCGGGCCCCGCCCGAGGTCATCGCCCGAATCTGGTCATACTGGCGACGCTGTTCGGGGTCGGAGAGCACGGCATACGCCTCGCCGATCTCCTTGAAGCGCTCCTCGGCCTTGGGGTCACCCTGGTTCTGGTCGGGGTGCAGCTTGCGGGCGAGCTTGCGGTAGGTCTTCTTGACGGTGGCGTCGTCGGCGTCCTTGGGCACGCCGAGGACCGCGTAGAAGTCCTTCGAGAGCCAATCCTGACTTGCCATCTCGGCGCACCCTCCTTCCGGTGAAACCTGTTGTCGTTACTGCGGATCGGCGACGGCGACCCGCGCTGCACGGACGATCCGCTCGCCCATCCGGTAGCCCGGCTGGAGGACCTGGACGACCGTCGTGGCCGTCGTGCCCTCGGGCAGGTCGGCCTCCATCCGCATGAGCGCATCGTGGTGGTTCGGGTCGAACTCGTCCCCCGCGGCACCAAACCGCTCGATGCCGAGCTTGGCCAGCACGGCGTCGAGTTTGTCGATGATCGTGGCCGCCGGACCGGAGTCGAGATCACCGTGCTCGCGGGCCAGGTGGATCTCGTCGAGCACCGGGAACATCGACTCGAGGACGTGACTGATGCCTTGCTCGCGCGCCAGCGATCGGTCCCGGTCGACCCGCTTCTTGTAGTTGACGTATTCGGCCTGCAACCGACGCAGGTCCTCCAGGCGCT
>CAZNLX010000107.1:0-6271 GCA_964573925.1 uncultured Intrasporangiaceae bacterium | reverse complement strand
CAGCAGGTGGGTCTTGCCCAGCCCGGACGAGCCGTAGATGAACAGCGGGTTGTAGGCCTTGGCCGGCGCCTCGGCGACCGCATTGGCCGCGGCATGCGCGAACCTGTTGCTCGACCCGGCGACGAAGGTGTCGAAGGTGTACTTCGGGTTGAGCCGGGAGCGGTCCTGCTCACCATCGCGGCGGGGGAATGGGATCACCCCAGGGGTATGCCGTCCGGTCGCCTCCGGGTGGAATCGCTCCTGCCAGGCGGCCTCGCCGGTCTCGGACCGGCCCGACCCGACGCTCGCGTCCAGGCCGTTGTGGCTGGGTCCGCCGTGGCCGGCGCCTGCGGAGCCGGGGCCGCCGGAACCGGGGCCGCCGGAACCGCCGGGCACCGAGTCGTCGGCGAGGTCGTGCGGCCCGCTCGCGGCGGTGTCGGAGTCGGCACGCCGGGTCACGTGCTCCATCGTCGGGTCGACCGTCACGGCCAGGCCGACGTCCCGGCCGAGCTCAACACTGAGGATCTGGACCATGTGCTCGCGCACATCGGATTCCAGGACCTTCTTGGTGTAGTCGTCCGGGACCGCGACCAGGACCGTATGTTCGACGACAGCCAGGACCCGGGCGAAACCGACGAAGGCGCGTTCGCTCGGTGAAATGCCGCGCACGTCGAGGGCGTGCAGGGTGCGCAGCCACAGCTCGGCCAGGTCACGATCCCCGCCTGTCACGCCTGGCTCCCCTCTTCGCCGACCGGGTTCGTGCTCGACCAGACCCTCGGACGCTCGACACGTGCCCGTCATCCACAGCGCTGTCCACAGGATGGGGACAATCGTCGACGGTGCGTGAAGACTCCGCGACGGGCCGGGTGGACGGGCGACTGCTCGCAGAGATTACACCCCCGCCGGGCGTGTCGTTCCCACAATCTGTGAGCGGTTCCCGGGAAAATGCCCGGCCCGATCCGCCTGGTGGTTCGGCGGGTTTGACCCTGCCCGCCGCTGCCCCGTAACCTGGTCTGCGGCCCATGTGTCGATCCTGGCTCCCGGCCGCTTTCGCGCGCCTGTGACCTTCCATCGCGGGCCTCCGATTGCGGCCGGCGGACGGGGCGTCACGGCATACGGGCGCACCGCAGTCCACCGCAGACCGCCCGCAGGCTACCCGCCCGGGGCCTGCCGATCGACGGAGACCTGACCCGTGAGCAAGCGCACCTTCCAGCCGAACAACCGCCGTCGTGCCAAGACGCACGGCTTCCGCCTGCGGATGCGCACGCGTGCGGGCCGCGCGATCCTCGCCGCTCGCCGTCGCAAGGGCCGCGCCGAGCTGTCCGCCTGAGGCGGCTGTGTGCTCCCGGCCCGCAACCGGCTGCGTGAGTCGGGCCAGTTCCGCGCCGTGCTGCGCGGCCCCGGTGGGGCGCGAGCCGGCGGACCGCTGATGGTGGTTCACGCAGCGACAACCGATCCGCAGGGCGTGCGTGCCCCTCGGGTCGGTTTCGTCGTGTCCGGGGCCGTGGGCGGTGCCGTCGTGCGCAATCGGGTGACCCGTCGGCTGCGGGCGCTGGTCGCCCCCCGACTGACCGGTATGCCGTCCGGCTGCGACCTCGTCGTCCGGGCGGCTCCCGCCTCGGCCGGCGCTTCCTTCGCCGAGCTCGAGGCCGAGCTGGACCGGTGCCTCGGACGCGCCCTGGCCAAGGTGCGGTGAGTCTGCCGTGACGATGCGGGAGTTGCTCGGACCCGGACTCACCGGACCGTGGACCTGGCGCAAGGCCGCGGCGGCTCCGATGCTCGTTCTCGTGCGGGTCTACCAACTCGCCGTCTCCCCGCTGCTGCCGCAGAGCTGCCGCTTCTACCCCTCCTGTTCGGCGTATGCCGTCACCGCGCTCGAGCGCTTCGGCCCGGTCAAGGGCGGCTGGCTCGCGCTCCGGCGGCTGGGCCGGTGCCACCCGTGGAACCCGGGCGGTGTCGACCACGTTCCCGAACGGGACCCTGGCCGCGTTCGCGCGGCGACCTAGACCACCGGGTCCGCGCGCGGCATACCTGACGCCGTTGCCCGGACCACACCATCCGGCGAGACGCGAGTCCCGCCTTTCGAGCAAGGACGACAGTGGGCGACTTCTTCAACGCCATCCTCTCGCCGCTGACCATCGGCGAGGCCTGGGTCATGATGGGTTGGCACAAGCTGTGGACGTTCCTCGGCATCGGCGGCGGTTGGGCCTGGGCCCTGTCGATCGTCGGCCTGACGGTCGTCGTGCGGATCGTGCTCATCCCGCTGTTCGTCAAGCAGATTCACGCCTCGCGGCGGATGCAGCTCATCCAGCCGGAGATGCAGAAGATCCAGGCCAAGTACAAGGGCAAGACCGATCCTGAGTCCCGCCAGGCGATGACTCAGGAGACGATGGATCTCTACAAGAAGACCGGGACCAACCCGTTCTCCTCGTGTCTGCCGATCCTGCTGCAGTCGCCGTTCTTCTTCGCGCTGTTCACGGTGCTCAACAACCTCAAGGGCATCGCGGAGGGGACCCACCCGGCGATTGGGCCGATCACGCCAGCGGTGGCCCATGAGATCGAGTCGTCGAACATCTTCGGGGCGCCGTTCTCCTCGACCTTTATGGGGTCGACCGACACGGCCACGAAGATCGTCACGGTCGTCCTCATCATCCTCATGTCGGTGTCGACGTTCACGACGCAGCGGCAGTTGATGCGCAAGAACCTGCCCGACTCGGCGCTGGACAACCCGTTCATGAAGCAGCAGACGGTGTTGCTCTACCTCATGCCGATCTTCTTCGCCCTCTCGGGCATCAACTTCCCGATCGGCGTTCTCCTCTACTGGCTGACGACCAACGTGTGGTCGATGGGCCAGCAGTTCTACGTCATCCGCCGGATGCCGGCGCCGGGGTCGGCCGCCGAGCGCGCCCTGCACGAGCGTCAGGCCAAGAAGGGCAAGAAGGTCACTCCGTTCTCGGTGCCCGGACTCGACCGCGCCGGTGACGGTGAGGCGACCGAGGCCGGTGACGGGAGCGTTCAGGACGCACCCAACCAGCCGGTGAACCGTCAGCGGCAGCAGCCGGTGAGCAAGAAGCGCGCCAAGCGCTCCGGGTCCGGCTCGGCGGCCGGCCCCTCCGCTCCCGGCGGCGCCAAGCCCGCCGGTGACGGGCAACCCACAGACCAGTGAGGTATGCCGCGCCGGCGCGGCATACGCGCGTGGCCGCGGCCAGCGAAGGAGATGGATCCATGAGCGAAGCAGGACGGGACGGCGACGTCACCCTCGTCGAGGAGTCCGTGGCGGAGGAGTCGGCGCTCGCGTCGGCTGGTGTTCCGGTGGAGTCGGAGTTCTCGGTCGAGGCCGAGGACGGGGACGACGCGGCCACGGACGACGCCGACGACGCCGACGAAGGCCAAGGCGACGGCGACGGCGACGGGGACGATGCCACGGAGGGTTCCCGGTCGTCAGGCCGGTCCCGGTCGCGGGTGGCTCTGCTGGAGCGTGAAGGCGAGGTTGCGGCCGACTTCCTCGAGCGGCTGCTGGACATCGCGGACCTCGACGGCGACATCGACGTGGACATCGACGGCGACCGGGCCGCAGTGTCCATCGTCGATTCCGAGGAGGGCCGGGTGCCCCGGCGTCTCGTCGGCCCAGACGGCAAGGTGCTCGACGCACTGCAGGAGCTGACCCGGTTGGCCGTGCAGACGGCCACGGGGGAGCGCAGCCGGTTAATGCTCGACGTGGCCGGGTTCCGGGCCGACCGCCGGTCGGCATTGGTGACCTTGGCCCGCGACTCGATCGCCCAGGTTCGTTCCTCGGGTGCGTCGATCGCGTTGGCGAACATGACGGCGTTCGAGCGCAAGGTCGTGCACGACGAGGTCACCGCGGCGGGTCTGGTCTCCGAGTCCGAGGGAGTCGAGCCGCACCGGCACATCGTCATCTCGCCGGCGTGACCGAGTCTGGTCCCGACGGGTTGCTCGCCGGCCGCACGCCGGTCGACATCCCGCTGGCACCCCAGGCAGCCGGCCTCGTCTTCGGGGACCGCCTGCCGATGGCGGCGGCATACGTGCGTCTGCTGGCCGACACGGGGACCAGCCACGGGCTCATCGGGCCGCGCGAGGTGCCGCGCTTGTGGGACCGACACGTGCTCAATTGCGCCGTCGTCGCCGAACTCATCCCCCCAGGGGCCACCGTGTTCGACATCGGTTCCGGAGCGGGCCTGCCCGGACTGGCGCTTGCTGTCGCACGGCCGGATCTCACCATTCACCTGATCGAGCCACTGGCTCGCCGGGTGCGCTGGCTCGAGGCGGCGGTCGCCGAGCTTGGCCTTGACGGGGTGACCATCCACTGTCGACGGGCCGAGGATCTGGGTGGCGACGCGAGGGCGGACGTGGTCACCGCGCGAGCCGTGGCCTCGCTGTCCGTGTTGGCGCGATGGAGTATGCCGCTGCTCCCGCCCGGCGGTCGCTTGCTGGCGCTCAAGGGTGCCAAGGCGGAGGACGAACTGGGCGAGGCGCGCTCCACGTTGCGTGCGCTGGGCGCGACGGAGAGCTCAGTCCGGGTGTGCGGTGCGGGGGTTCTTGAGGTACCCACCCGAGTCATCGAGGTGGTGGCCGGCACAACCGTGCGGAAGTCCGGCGAACATCGTCGTCGACGGCCCACCGGAAAGGGCGGTCGCCACCAGGCGACCTGAGACTCGGTCGGGTGCCATCGGGTTCGCACCGGTCGTACCTGATGGGTCAGCGGGACAGTTCGCGCGGTGACGCCTGTGGATAGCCCAGCGCTGCCGGTCGAGTCGCTGTGGTTGGATGCTGGGATGGAACGGCGGACACGAACGAGCCGGGGCCTTGGATGGCCCTGGGCGTCAGGCAAGGGTGGCCGAGGCCGGCTCGGTTGGCCTTCGCGTGGGCTGGCCACCTCGGGCGATGTTCCACGTGGAACCTCGGGTTCGTCTGCGGAAGGAACCAGCGAGGCAGTGGTTTCGGCGACTGCCGTTTCACGTGAAACGCTCGTGGAAGGAGCGGGAGCGGCCGTCCGCCGCGAGGTGCACGGCGAGGCGCACGGCGAGGCGCACGGGGGAAAGCAGGGCGAAACGACCGCGCACCAAGGCGGCGCTGGCGGCGGGCACCCGGTCTCCACGGTGGGACAGAGCACGGACCCCGCCAATCACCCGGGTGAAGCCCTCACCACCGGCGACCCTGTTTCACGTGAAACCCACGCTGAGGAAGTAGCTGCGTCGCCGGCAGCGGCCGCTGCGGAACGGCATCTCACGGACCTGCCCGAGATCGTCGACGAGGAGACGCCGATGGCCGCGGCCATCGCTCAAGACGTACGGCGTCGGTCCACCCTCGTGGGCGCCCCTTTGCCCCGACCGACGACGACCCGGATTCTCACCGTTGCGAACCAGAAGGGCGGTGTCGGCAAGACCACGTCCGCGGTGAACATTGCTGCGGCGCTTGCCCAGTCGGGGATGCGGGTCCTCGTCATCGACCTCGACCCCCAGGGCAACGCGAGCACCGCCCTCGGCGTCGACCATCGCTCAGGTATCGACTCGATCTACGACGTCCTGGTGGAGGGGACTCCGCTCAGCGAGGTGGTCGTCGAGTCACCCCACGTCCCGGGACTGTTCTGTGCACCGTCCACCATCGATCTGGCCGGCGCCGAGATCGAACTCGTCTCGCTCGTCGCTCGTGAGGGTCGGCTCGCGACCGCTCTCAACGCCCACCTCACTCAGACCAGCTACGACTACGTGTTCATCGACTGCCCGCCGAGCCTCGGGCTGCTCACGGTGAACGCCTTCGTCGCGGCTCGCGAAGTGTTCATCCCGATCCAGTGTGAGTACTACGCCCTGGAGGGGCTGTCGCAGTTGCTCCGCAACGTCGACCTCATCAAGACCCATCTCAATCCGGCCCTCGGGGTCTCGACCATCCTCCTCACGATGTTCGACGGCCGCACCCGCCTGTCGGCCCAGGTCGCGGAGGACGTCCGCGAACACTTCCCACGCGAAACCCTCCGCACGACGATCCCCCGATCGGTGCGGGTGTCCGAGGCACCGAGCTTCGGCGAGACGGTGATGACCTACGACCCGTTGAGCAGCGGTGCCTTGGCCTATCTCGAAGCGGCCACCCAGCTCGCCCAACGTGGAGCGTCAACGAGCGAAGGAGAGCACCGGTGAAGGAGAAGGAGAAGCGCCGCGCCCTCGGCAGGGGACTGGGTGCGCTCATTCCCACCGGGCCGAGCGGAGATCGCCCGGTCGACGTCTTCTCGGGCCGGCGCCTCACCGGTCCGAGACCGACGATCCAGCCGGGGCCGCAC
>CAZNLX010000106.1:0-6373 GCA_964573925.1 uncultured Intrasporangiaceae bacterium | reverse complement strand
GCCTGCGGGACGGTCATGTCGACGAACTTCTGGCGCAGGTCGTCGTTGCTGAACCGCTTGATGCCCCACGCCATCGACTGCTCGGTGTGCCCGCCCTTCACGGCGTGCTCGCCGGTGTCACGGGGACCGAACATCGCCAGCGCCGGCCACCACCACCGGTTCGTCGCGTCCTGGGCCATGGCCTGCTGTTCCGGCGTCCCCCGCATGAGCTCCCAGAGCAGTTCGAAACCCTGCCGCTGGTGGAAGGACTCCTCCTTGCAGGTGCGGATCATCGCGCGGGCGTAGGGCCCGTAGGAGCACCGGCACAACGGCACCTGGTTCATGATCGCCGCACCGTCGACGAGCCAGCCGATGGCGCCGCAGTCGGCCCAGGTGAGCGTCGGGTAGTTGAAGATCGAGGAGTACTTCTGCTTGCCGGTGTGCAGCCGGTCGAGCAACTCCTCCCTGGTGATCCCCAGGGTCTCCGCGGCCGAGTAGAGGTAGAGCCCGTGCCCGGCTTCGTCCTGGACCTTGGCGATGAGGATCGCCTTGCGCCGCAACGACGGGGCCCTGGTGATCCAGTTGCCCTCCGGCTGCATCCCGATGATCTCGGAGTGGGCGTGCTGGGCGATCTGCCGGATGAGGGTCTGCCGGTAGTCCTCCGGCATGGCGTCCCGCGGCTCGATGCGCTGGTCTGCGGCGATGATCGCGTCGAAGTCGCGCAGGTCGAGTTCGGTCCGGCGGTCGACGTGAGCGGCGGCGGCCTCGACGGCACCTCCGTCCGCTGCGTTGAGGGGGCCAGCCCCCGGGTCGTCGGGCGCGACGAAGTCGTTGCCATACATGGTGTTCAGTATGGGTGCCCGCGGGGCTCGTTCGGACCCGGACGTGACGTGAGGAGTCCGACAGTCGTCGCTCCGCGACTACTCAGGACTTTCGATGTACCACCGGCCGGCGACCCGCACGAGGCGCACGTCCTGCCGGTATGCCGCCGGCACGCCGGTGAGCGCTTCAGCGCGGACGATGGCGTTGTCCCCGGTCACCGTGGCGGCCGAGGCGGACGCCTGCGCCAGACCGGCGAGTTCGTCGGCGCCGGCGATCTGGGTGACGACGACGTCGAAACCCGACCGGCACAGGGTGATGTCGTCACCGGCCAGCGGCTTCCCGTCATAGGCCACCAGGGCACACGCGGCCGCGCTGTCCTTGGCGCCGAGCGCACGGTAGAACGCCGCGACCGCCGACTCCGGCGTGTCCCCTCCCGGGATCGGCGCGGAGCACCCGCCGAGGCCGACGATCACCGAAACGGCCACGGCGACCGACACCAGGACCCCGGGTCTGACCGCTCGCTCGCTCACCGGACCATTCCAGCACGCCCGGCCCGCACTCTGTCACGATGGGCGGATGGCAGACGAGGGGGCCGACCGCAGTCCGCAGCGCCTCGAGCCAGCGGCCCGGGCCGCTGTGCTGCGCCAGGCCTGGTCGGTGGGGCTGGCCACCGGGGCCTACGGGATCTCGTTCGGCGCCTTGGGCGTCGCGTCGGGGCTGGACGCTTGGCAGACCTGTGCCCTGTCGGCGTTGATGTTCACCGGCGGCTCGCAGTTCGCCTTCGTCGGCGTCGTCGGCGCGGGCGGGACGGGGATCGCGGCGATCGCCACGGCCACCCTGCTGGGCATCCGCAACGGGCTCTACGGGCTGCAGGTGTCCGAGTTCCTCCACGATCGAGGGTGGCGCCGCGCGGTGGCGGCGCAGCTGACCATCGACGAGTCGACCGCGGTCGGGATCGCCCAGCCGTCGAGGCGCGGTTCGCAGGTCGGGTTCTGGCACACCGGGATCGCGGTCTACCTCTTCTGGAATCTCTTCACCCTGGCGGGGGCGATCCTCGGCAATCAGCTCGGTGACCCCCGACGCTGGGGTCTGGATGCCGCCGCCGCGGCGGCCTTCGTCGCCTTGCTCTGGCCGCGCCTGCACTCCCGGGATGCGGCGGCCACCGCGGCCGTGGCCGTCGTCCTCACCGTCGCCGTCGCGCCGTGGGCACCCGCCGGCATACCGGTCCTCGTCGCGGCCCTGGCCGCCGTCCTCGTCGGTCTGTCGCCGCGCCGCGCGCCGTCCGCTCCGCCGGCGTCCGGGGGTTCCTCATGACGCTGTGGGTGGCCGTCCTGCTCGCCTGCGCGCTGGCCTATGCCACCAAACTCGCCGGGCACCTGGTCCCGGCCCGTCGGTTGGAAGGCCGACGGATGCGCCGGGTCACCGGGCTGCTGCCGGTCGCCCTGCTCACCTCGCTGGTCGTCGTGCAGACCTTCGGGTCACCCACCGGAGGGTTCGTCGTCGACGCGCGAGTCGTCGGACTGGGCGCCGCCGTCGTCGCGCTGCTGCTACGCGCCCCGTTCATCGTCGTCGTCATCGTCGGCGCGGTCGTGGCCGCCGGCCTGCGCGCTGTCGGCTGGGCCTGAACGGCCCGCCGCGGTCGGCAGGTCAGTCGATCCCCAGGTAGTGCTCCAGCCCGACGGTGACCCCCGGGTGCGCCGCGACCGCTCGCACCCCCGCGAGCACCCCGGCCATGAACGACTCCCGGTCCAGCGAGTCATGGCGGATCGTCAGGGTCTCCCCCACATTGCCGAGGACGACCTCCTGATGGGCGACCAGCCCCCGGACCCGCACCGAATGCACCGGTATGCCGCGCACCCGCCCCCCGCGGGCACCATCCGGGTCGCTCGTCGTCGCATCCGGGACCGGCCCCAGCCCGGCCGCTTCGCGGGCCGCCCCGACGAGGTCGGCGGTGCGGGCCGCGGTGCCCGACGGGGCGTCGACCTTGTTCGGGTGGTGCAGCTCGATGATCTCCACCGACTCGAAGAACCGGGCGGCCTTGGCGGCGAACGACATCATGAGGATCGCCCCGAGCGCGAAGTTCGGCGCGATGAGGACGCCGACCGGGCCGCCCGTGCGAGCCGGCGGTGCCGCCGACAGTTGGTCGCGCAGTTCGCCGAGCTTGGCCTCGTCCCAGCCGGTCGTCCCGACGACGACATGCACGCCGCGGCGCACGCACTCGGTGACATTGGCCAGCGATGCCGCCGGCACGGAGAACTCGACGACGACCTCGGCACCGCCGAGGTCACCCCAGGAGTCCCCGAGATCGAACCCACCGACGAACTCCAGGTCGGGGGCGGCCGCGACGGCACGGCATACCGTCGCTCCCATCCGACCCCGCGACCCGATGACGGCGACCTTCGTCTGGCTCATGGCGGCAAGGGTAGCCGTGGCACGATGACCGCCATGAGCCCGCCGGATGCCGACCCGCGCGCCGAGGACGCGTTGGACGCGGCGGTCGACGAACTCTACGGACTGCCCGGCGCCGACTTCCTCCCCCGGCGGGGTCAACTCGCCGCGCGAGCCAGAGCCGACGGCGACGCCGAGATGGCCCGGGCGATCACCGCGCTGCGCAGGCCGACCGTCGCGGCCTGGGCGGTCAACGTCCTGGCCCGCCGGCGGCCCGAGGATCTGGACCGGCTCACCGACTTGGCCGGGCGACTGCGCCGGGCCCAGGAACGCCTCGACGGGCCGGCCCTGCTCGAGCTGGGCAAGGCACGCACCCTGCTCGTCGACGACCTCGTCGCCGCCACGACGCAGGTCGTGCAGGCCGCTGGTGCCCGGGTCACCCCCGCGATGGCGCGCGATATCGCCACGACGTTCGTCGCGGCCCTGGCCTCCCCCGAGGCGGCCGCCGCGGTCACCTCCGGGCGACTCACCCGGGCCCTGGAGTATGCCGGTTTCGGCGAGATCGACCTCACCGAAGCCACGGCCCGTCCGCTGCGGCTGGTCCGCGACGACGAGCGCAACACCCACGTCGAGGTGCGCTCGGCGGGCCGGGCCGCTGACCAGGCCTCCGCGCCGCCAGCCGATGCCGTGGCCGATCCGGTGGGCGATCCGGTGGCCGATCCCGAGGTCGAGGCAGCGGAGCTGGCCCTGCACGAGGCCATGGCGACCGCGACGGCAGCCGCCGCTCGACACGGGGTGCTGGCTGCCGAATTGGACCTCGCCGAGACCCGGATCGCCCACCTCCAGCAGGAGCTGGGTCGCGCACGGGCCCATCGGGACCGCACGGCCGATGCGCTCGCCGACGCCGACACGGCGCAGGCCGCCGCCCAGCGGGCGCTGCGGCAGGCTCGCGCCGCCGTCGAGGACCTGCGCGGCTGACCTACGAGGGTGACGCCCCGGTGCGGCGGCGCAGCGTCGCCTCGACGAGCCACCACCCGACCAGCCCGATGCCCAGGGCGACGGCGAGATTGGCCAGCGCCCCGACGAGGCCGACTCCGAGGGCGAACAGCCACTGGCGCCGGCCGGTCAGGTCGCGCAGAAGCTGGATGTGCAGGAGCCCCGCGACCGCGAGCAGCGCCGCGAGGATCCACACCGGGAAGCCGGTCAACGCCCGGGCGGTCATGGCCCCGCCGGCCAGGGCCAGCACGACAAGGACCCCGCCGAGCAGCATCGGGGCCCGCCCGGTCCGGGCACCGAACGACCGGTGGGCCGTCAGGCCCCCAGCGCCGTGGCAGACCGGCATACCGCCGAGCAGACCGGCCACGACGTTCCCCAGACCGAGGGAGACCGCGAGCCGACCGGCGCTGACCCGCGCTGCGGCGGATCCGAAGTAGCCCCGCGCCGCATCGGCGGTCGCGATGCACGAGTTGGCGAAGGTGAGCGGCAACTGCGGCACGACGAGCACGACCGCTGCGGTCGCGACGTCGGCCGCCGCTGGGATCCGCACCCGCAGGTCGGTCGGTCCGAACGACAGCGGCAAGTCGGGTCGGCGCACGAGCATCCACACCACCGCCAGCCCCACGAGGGCCACGGTGATCCCCCGAGCCCGCCACAGGTATGCCGCGCCCGCCGCGACGAGCCCGGCCGCCACGAGCAGGAGGGTCGGGGTGCCCGCGTCAGCGAACTGCCTGGGCGGCTCGGTGACCAGGCCCCAGGCCAGGCGGACCAGCAGCAGGCCCACCGAGAGCTGCACACCCCGCACGAGGGGCTTGGGGAAGACCGCAGCGGCCCGGTCGAGCAAACCGCTCACCCCCAGCGGGAGGAAGACCGCGGCCATGAGCAGCGCCCCGGCCGCGATGACATCGGCGCCCAAGCCCTGGGCGATGGCGATCGCCCCGAACGCCTTGAGCGGCTGGACCGGGATCGGGACCCGATAGAACCAGCCCGCGGCGACATAGAGCAGCCCGGCAGGCAGGAGCACGGCACTGGCGGACAGCCCGTTGACGAGGATGAGGGCCACGACGATGGGCACGAGCACGCCGAGGTCGGCCAGGGCTCCGGCGACCTCGCGGCGATCCACGAGCCGAATGCTGCCACGCCCGGCCGCGGTTCGACGCCACCGGCGGGCCGTCCCCTTGCCCGGCGCGCGAAATGGTCGTGCACCACCGGCCGCAACCGGGCAGGATCGTGCGCCATGCGCATCCGACGTCACGCCGAACGTGCCAGGTCCGCTCGCGACGAACTCGACGAGATTCTCGACGCTGGCTGGGTGGGCACCCTGTCCACCGTCGTCGACGGACAGCCGCAAGTCGTCCCGGTCCTCTACGCCCGGGTCGGCGACGCCGTCCTCGTCCACGGCTCGACCGGAGCAGGCACGTTGCGCGCCGCCGGGGACGGAGCGCCCGTCGCCTTCTGCGTCGCCCACCTCGACGCCTTCGTGTATGCCGCGTCCCTGTTCGAGTCCAGCGCCAACTACCGCTCGGCGGTCGTCTCGGGCCGGTGCGAGCTGCTCACCGGCGATGCCGCCGAGCAGGCGCTCGTCGCCCTGTCGGAGCAGATCATGCCCGGCCGTCCCGCCGAGGTCCGGGGCAATACCGCCAAGGAACGAGCCGCGACAATCGTCCTGCGGCTGCCCATCGCCGAGGGCCAGTGGCTGGCCAAGGCACGCACCGGGTCAGCGACCGTCCACGATGAGGACGACCCGAGCGTGTGGACCGGCATCCTGCCGGTGCACACCGTCTTCGGCGAGCCCATGCCGACCTCGAAAGCCGCCGAGGGCGGCATACCGGTCTCCCCTTCGGTGGCCGCCCGGGTCGCCGGCCAGCGCCGCTGAGCGTCGCCGGTCAGGACCTACTGGATCTCCAGCGTGGCGGCCCGGCGGCTGCGCGTCTCCAGGACCCGCAGCAGGACGAGGCCGAGCGCGGCACACAGGGCTCCGACACCGATCTCGCGGGCCAGCAGTGGCGCCACCTGGGGCAGGGTGGCGCCGGCGGCCACCTCGCGTGACGCCTCGATGGCATGGCTCATCGGTAGCCAGCGCCCCAGCGCCGCCATCCAGGTCGGCAGCGCGGACAGCGGCACGTTGGCCCCGGCGCAGATGAGCAGCAGACCGAAAATGACGTTGTCGAAGACCGCCGATGAGCGC
>CAZNLX010000105.1:0-6499 GCA_964573925.1 uncultured Intrasporangiaceae bacterium | reverse complement strand
CGGCGTGCTCGGCTGCCGCGATGAGCCGGTCGATGTGGCTGCGAATGAGTGTCGTGATGCGATCCGGATCGGGCACCATCCGCGTGTCGGACGATACGCCGACTCCGACCGTCCCGTTGTAGGTGAACAGACAGACTCCGATGGGCTGATCACCCGAGGTCGGCACCCAGCCCAGGACGGTTCGCACCGGGGCACCGACCATGGTGAGCTCGGCGCGGGGGCCCGGGACGTTGCTCAACTGGCCGATGGTCTTGTTGGAGAAGAAGTCCGTGATCCGCTTGGCCACGTCTCCCGGGGCCTCCGCAATGACCTTCTGCACCCCGAAGGCCAGGGCCGGCTCGACGCTGTGCTTCAGCCGGGTCGTGCGGCCGCGGATCTCGCCGATGAGCTCGGCGGGGTCCACGATGCCCAGGGGCATGGAGAACAGGACGACCGCGAAGTGGTTGCCCAGGGTGGAGGGCAAGCTTCCGTCGACCGGCTGCAGCGACACCGGCATCATCCAGGCCAGGTCGTGGATGTCGGCGACTCCGCGCTCGGTGAGGTAGTCGGTCAGCGCGAGCGAGACGGCCGCCATGAGGGTGTCGTTGACGGTGCCGTCGAAGGTCGCCGCCACTTTCTTGATGGCTTCGAGGCTGATCCCCTCGGTCCACGCGACGCCCTTGTCGACATCGGGGTGCCCGCTCCAGGCCCCACCGGAGTCCGCCTTCTCGTGCAGCAGCAGCCGGCCGACCTCGCGCCAGGAGTTGGACATCTCGTTGTCGTCGGAGGTGAACTCGGTGAGCGCGTCGATGATCCTCGTCGGATGGCGAAGGTATTCGGTCGCCGTCTCGAGATGGTGCGGCAATTCGAGAGGGTTCATCGTCGCGACGACTGCGCGGCCGGCCTGGACGACGAGGTCCCCTGAGTGCGCCAGGGCGTCGATCGAGTCCTTGATCGAGTGCTCGGCGAAGTGCAGGACCGCGCTCAATGGCCCACCGGTTCCGGGCTCGGCGGATCGGCCCACCTTCTTCGGTGTGGCATCGGGCGTCGGATCGCAGGTCCCCAGGAGCAACTGCACGAGGCGTATGCCGTCGCCCAGCCCGTGGTGGAACCGGCTGAGCATCGCCCCACCCCGGTCCTGCTCAGGCCCCGAGATGAGTTGCATGTCCCACAGCGGCCGGGTGCGGTCGAAGGGCACCGAGAACTGGCTCGCGACGTAGGACCGCAGGGTCTCCGGGTCGCTGTCGGGCAGAACGACGCGCAGCACGTGCCGGTCGATGGAGAAGTCCGGGTCGTCGACCCACTCCCAGTGGCCCCTGCGCTTGACCGGGATCTGGCTAAGGACGCGGTACTTGGTCACCACCCGGTCGAAGATCGCGGAGCGCAGGGCGTCCCACTCGGGCAACTCGTCGAAGGTCATGAGACCGTGGACGTGCATGAGGTTGTTGGGTCGGTCCATCAACAACCAGGTGAGGTCGGACGCGGCAATCCGGGTGCCCATCACAGCCCCTTCTCGGGTGACGCTCATGTTGCGCTCTGCGGAAAGGCAGGGCGCTCGTGCATCTGAGTGTGGCCGATCTACCGACGCCCCGCCACGGACCCACGTCCCGGGCCACTACGTGAGGGATGTCACGTGCCAACCACCTGCCCCCACCCCAGGGGACGGCGCCTACGCTCGATCATGACCCTCAGCACGCCAGGCCACCGCTCCGCTGCGCACCGCCCAGGTGGGCCCCTGGACCCCGAGCACGTCCTCGCGGCCTCCTACGCACTCGACCAGAGCATGGTCCGTGGTCTCACGGATCGGCTCGTGGCCACCTCCGGCGCTTCGTTCCGGCTGGTCTCGCCGGCAACCGGTCAGCCGTTGGGGAACATCCCCACGTCCACCGTCGAGGACGTGGCGACCGCGTTTGCCCGGTCTCGCGAGAGCGCCCGGGACTGGGCCTTGTCCAGTTTCGAGGAACGCTCGTCAGTGCTCATGGCGCTGCACGATCTCATCCTCGACCGGCGCGAGGAGATCATGGACCTCATCTGCTGGGAGTCGGGCAAGGCCCGCATTCACGCCTTCGATGAGCCATTGCATGTCGCGCTCACGGCCCGCTACTACGCCCGGACCCTCGAGCGGCACCTGGCGCCCAAGCGGCGTGACGGGGTGGTCCCCTTCCTCACCCAGATTGAGGAGCACCGATTCCCCAAGGGGGTCGTCGCCATCATTTCGCCGTGGAACTACCCCTTCACGATGGCCCTCGTTGACGGCATCGCTGCCATCGCGGCCGGCAACGGTGTCGTCTCCAAGCCCGACCACCACACCCCGCTGTCGGCCCTGTTCGGTCTGCAACTGCTGGAGGAGGCCGGCCTCCCGGAGGGCCTCTGGCAGATGGTCACGGGTGAAGGCAAGGTGCTCGGGACGCCGATGATCGAGCGGGCCGACTACGTCTGTTTCACCGGGTCGACGGCCACCGGCAAGATCATCGCCCGCCAATGCGCCGACCGGCTCATCGGGTGCTCCCTGGAACTCGGCGGGAAGAACCCGATCCTCGTGTTGCGCGACGCCGATCTCGATCGGGCGGCCGAAGGCGCGGTCCGCGCGGCCTTCTCCAACGGCGGGCAACTCTGCGTGTCCACCGAACGGCTCTACGTCGCCAAGGAGGTCCACGACGCCTTCGTCGAGAAGTTCGTCGCCCGGGCCACGTCGATGCGCCTGGCCGCCGGTCTCGAGTGGGGCATCGACATGGGCTCGCTCATCTCCGCGGAGCAGCTCAAGACGGTGTCCGACCACGTGGACGACGCGGTCCGTCACGGCGCACGGGTGCTGGCCGGGGGCCGGGCCCGCCCCGACCTGGGCCCCTACTTCTACGAGCCGACGATCCTCGACGGGGTCACCCCGGACATGGCCTGTCACGGTGACGAGACCTTCGGCCCGGTGATCTCGGTCTACTCGTTCTCGTCGGAGGACGAGGCCGTCGATCTGGCCAACGAAGGCGATTACGGCCTCAACGCCGCCGTCTTCAGCCGGGACAACCGCCGGGCCCGCGCCATCGCTAACCGCATCAAGTGCGGCACCGTCAACGTCAACGAGGCCTTCAGCGCCACCTTCGCCAGCCTCGACGCTCCCATGGGCGGCATGCGGTCCTCCGGGCTCGGGCGCCGCCAGGGTGCCGAGGGCATTCACCGCTACACCGAGGTCCAGTCCGTCGCCACCCAGTACCTGCTGCGGTTCGGCCCGCACTGGGGACTCACCGACCAGGCCTATGCTGCCGTGATGACCGCCGCGGTGCGGCTGCTCGGAAAGCTCGGGAGGGCATAGTGACCACTGCCGTCGACTACGACGTCATCGTCGTCGGGTCCGGCTTCGGCGGTTCGGTGGCAGCCCTGCGCCTGGTCGAGAAGGGCTACTCGGTCGCCGTCCTCGAAGCAGGGCCGCGGTTCGAGGACGCCGACCTGCCGGACACGAGTTTCGACGTCCGCAACTATCTGTTCGCACCGGCCCTGGGCTGCTACGGCATCCAACGGATCGACCTGCTCAACGACTGCCTCATCCTCAGTGGGGCGGGCGTCGGCGGTGGCTCGCTCGTCTACGCCAACACCCTCTACGAGCCCGCCGCGGCGTTCTACGACGACCCCCAATGGCGGGACATCACCGATTGGCGGGCCGAGCTCGCCCCCTACTACGACCAGGCTGCTCGGATGCTCGGGGTCGTCACCAACCCGTGGCATTCGCCATCCGACGAGGTCATCCGCCAGGTCGCCCGGGAGATGGGCAAGGAGGACACCTTCCGCTACACGCCGGTCGGGGTGCTCTTTCCGCGTGACGGCGAGGGCAAGGGCGAGCCAGTCGCCGACCCCTTCTTCGGCGGTGAGGGGCCCCGGCGGCATACCTGCACGGGCTGTGGCGAGTGCATGACGGGCTGTCGGCACAATGCGAAGAACACCCTCGTCAAGAACTACCTCTACCTCGCCGAGAAGCACGGCGCCCACGTGCACCCCATGACGACGGTGACTCGGGTCGTCCCACGCCACGACGGGGGCTACGACGTGCACACGAAGGACACCCGAGCCGTCACCAAACGCCGCGCCGCGAGGTCGGCCCGGACGTATGCCGCGACCCACGTCGTCTTCGCTGCCTCGGCTCTGGGGACCCAACGGCTGCTCCACACCCTCAAGTTCACCGGCGATCTCCCGCATCTCTCCGACAGCCTCGGGCGGCTCACCCGGACCAACTCCGAGTCGATCCTCGGCGCGTCGGCCGCCCCCGGCGACCCTCGGGACTTCACCGAAGGGGTGGCGATCACCTCCTCGTTCCATCCCGACGAGCACACCCACATCGAGCCGGTGCGCTATGGGCGTGGGTCCAACGTCATGTCGCTGCTCACCTCGGTGCTCACCGACGACGTCGGCGACACGCCACGATGGCGGGTCTGGCTGCGCCAGTCATGGCGGGAGCGCAGTACCGTGCGCAAGCTCTACGACTTCAAGCACTGGTCCGAGCACACCGTCATCGCCCTGGTCATGCAGTCCTTGGACAACTCGATCAATACCTTCCCCAAGCGCAACCGGGTCACCGGCAAGATCACCCTCGGCTCCGAGCAGGGTCACGGCGCCCCCAACCCGACGTGGATCCCGTTGGCCAACGAGGCGGTCCGGCGGATGGCCCGCATCGTCGGCGGATTCCCGGCCGGGAACATCGGCGAGCAGTTCAACCGGCCGCTCACCGCGCACTTCATCGGCGGCTGCCCGATCGGGGCGGATGCCCACCTGGGAGTCGTCGACGCCTATCACCGGGTGTTCGGGCACGAGGGGCTGCACGTCGTCGACGGCTCGGCCGTCTCGGCCAACCTCGGGGTGAACCCGTCGCTCACCATCACCGCCCAGGCGGAACGCGCCATGGCCTACTGGCCCAACAAGGGCCACGACGACCCGCGGCCGACGCTGGGGGCGGCATACCAGCGCCTCTCCCCTGTCGCCCCGGTGAAGCCGGTCGTGCCGGCGGCGGCTCCCGGTGCGTTGCGCCTGCCGATCGTCGACGTCACCTGAGCAGGCCGAGCAGGGTTTCGCCGATCGCCGCGTAGGTGGGGTAGACCGACGTGCCGCGGTCGATGTCGCCGTCGAGCAGATCGGTCGTCAGCGCCGCGACGGCCACCCACGAGTCGGCCCGCTCGAGGATGGCGATGTCGTGCCGGATCCCGGCCAGGCTGCCGGTCTTCGACGCGCAATGGACGCCCTCGGGCAGAAACGCCGGCAGCCCCTCGTCGAACTGCTGCTCCCGCATGACGGCCAGCGCCATCGACGCCTCCCGGGGCGGCAGGAGGACCCCGGCGCGCAGGGTCGCGAGCAGTTCGGCCAGGTCGGCCGCGCACGTCTCGTTCTCGTGACCCGCTGCGGCGGCGGCCGTGTCCATCATCCGGCGACGCAGCACGGTATGCCGTGTCCCCGCGCGGCCGAGCAACCGGGCCACCTCCCCCTGCCCGACCAACCCGAGCAGGGCGTTGGTGGCGTCGTTGTCGGACAGGGCGATCATGAGGCGGATGACCTCACCGGCCGGGAGGCTGGTCACCGACGGCAGCAGCGACAGCGGGCCGCATCCGCCGACCCGCTGGACCGGCAGTGACACGGGCAGGTCCCAGGGCATCCCGGCAGCGAGATAGGCGAGCATGACCGGCACCTTGATCGTGCTGGCGGCCGGCACCACGCGGGTGGCGTCATGGTCGAACCGGTAACCCATGGGGGTCCGCACGGCGAGCGACAGGTGGCCCGGGGCCGATGCGACGAGTTCCTCGAGGCGAGCGGAGATCTGCCCGGTGTCCATGACGAGCAGTATCCGGCATGTGAGGATGGTGGGATGGCTCTGTTCCGTGTCGCCGTCGATGTCACCACCCTCTGGACTTCGCCCCAAGCCCCCCGGCCGGTGGACGGGCCCGCCGTCGCCGATCTGCCCGACCCGAGCGCCTGGTTGGCGGCCCTCGACGTCCACGCCGACGATGACGAATCGGGTGCCGGGCGCCTCGGTCTGCACGGGCGGGTCGACAGTCAGTGCGTGCGCGGGGAGCCGGTGGTCGCGACCGGGGCGGCGACGTTGACCGGCTGGATGCCGGTGGTCCTCCCGTGGCAGCCCAGCCGGCTCGACCCGCGCGGCTACCCCGGGTGGCTGCGGACCAGCCATGTCGTCGCCGAGCCGAACCCCGGAGCTGGGCCGGGTCTGCCTGCGCCGACCGCTATCGGCTCGTCGGACCCGGTCGCGCTGGCCCGCGGCTACGCGGGGCTCCCCTATCTTTGGGGCGGGATGTCACCGCTGGGGTTGGACTGTTCCGGCCTGGTCCACCTCGTCTGGCGGATGCTCGGGGTGGTCGTGCCGCGAGACGCCGACGATCAGCAGACCGCGGCATACCCCGTCGAGCGGGGCAGCGAGCAGCCGGGTGACCTCTACTTCTTCGCCCGGCCAGGGGCTGGGGTGCATCATGTCGGGATCGTCACCGCCGCGGGCCGGATGATCCACGCCCCCGAGACCGGCTGCGGGATCGTC